>CAXUCQ010000200.1:0-2642 GCA_964249295.1 uncultured Armatimonadales bacterium
GAGCAAGACCCGCTCCACCCCGCAGTCATAGCCGACTGCACTGTGGAGCGAAGCCATAACGAAAGGGACACGGTGAACCGTGTCCCTTTCTCACGTCGCACCTTCGGAACCATACCTATGCAGGAAAGCCATACTATCCTAATGAGCGCGGCTGACAAGCCACTTCATCAGGATCTTCCCAATCTTGAGCCGGTATCGGAAGGCTTTCAGCTTCAGTATCAGCACCCACACGGGAAGCTCTACCAAGGCAACTCCGTTGAGTGGCTGGCATCTCTCCCTAGTGCCAGCGTTGACCTCGTTTTCGCCGATCCTCCCTACAACATCAGAAAAGCGGATTGGGATAATTTCGAGAGCCAAGAAGAGTACATCAGATGGTCGATCCTCTGGATAGAGCAAGTCTCGCGGGTGTTGAAGCCGATGGGGTCGCTCTATGTCTGCGGCTTCTCGGAGATACTGGCCGACATCAAGCACCCAGCCTCAAAACATTTCCGGCATTGCCGCTGGCTCATCTGGCATTACAAAAACAAAGGCAACCTGGGCAATGACTGGGGCCGCTCGCATGAAAGCATCATTCACTTTCGGAAATCCGAGGCCACCCGACTAAACATAGATGACGTGCGTACTCCCTACGGGGCGCATACGCTGAAGTATCCGGCCCACCCCCAGGCGGAAACAAGCGTCTTCGGCAAAGGCACGGCCAAAGACCGCGACGACTGGATGCCCCACCCCAAAGGCGCGAAGCCCAAAGACGTGATCGACATCCCGACAACCTGCAACGGCATGGGCGAAAAGACGCCCCACCCGACGCAGAAACCGGAGGAGCTTCTGCGTAAGTTCGTCCTGGCATCATCCAACGAAGGCGGTCTGGTCATAGACCCTTTTTCGGGGTCAGGAACAACGGCGGTTGTCGCCGAGCAGCTTCAGCGCCGGTGGCTAGTCTGTGATCTTAACCCGCAATACAACGAATGGGCAATCGCGAGGCTCCAAAACGTGCGGCGCATGACGAAAGAGGAATGGATCGCCCACGACCGCAGAACAGCCGAGCGGAGGGAATCCATCCGATGAATCTTTCCGACCTGGTGAGCCATGCCACGGACAAGGAGCGGTTTCATACCCTGAGCGAATATATCGACTTCTGCGCCCGTTATCTGGAATACATCGACACAGGGTTGCAGGCCCGCATCGTCGCCCAAAACGAGAGGCACTACGAGTTTTTCCAGTACCGGGAAGAGGGTCACTTTAATATCACCCGACCGCTCAATTCGCGGTTGATGTACAGCGCCGAGGGTTTCCCCGACGCGGCCCATCGGTTCCGCCAAACCATCGAGCAACTCCGGGACGCACAGCGTCCGGCAGGAGAACTGCGCGAGAACCTGATCCGCACCATCTACACGCTTCAGCAGTCCATAGGCGCGGCGCTCGACGCACTACCTGCCGGGATGTCCAACCAAGCGAGGAAGGTCAACGGCGATCTGTTCGAGCGGCTTATCTGCCTGCTTATTGCTTCGCTCGATGTGGCTTGCGTGGCGGGAACGATGCAGGTCCCGGTCAAAGACCCGGAAGGCAATGAACTTTTCAAATCCAGCTACCAGCATGACTTGCTGATCAGCAAGAGCGACGAACTGAAAATCATCGGTTCGGTGAAAACGTCGAGCAAGGACCGGATCGACAAAGTGTTCATGGACAAGTTTCTCTACTCCCGCCTCACAGAAACCTCCCTGCCCCACATCGCCATCTTTCTCAACGACGTACAGCGCAAAAAGACGAAAAAGCAGAACGAGTATGGGATAAGCGCGACCTTTCTGCCCGGCCACTTCAAAGCCTATACGATCAAACTGAATCCGCTGGACGGTGTGTATTATTGCGACATCCGGCCCTACATGACAGAGGACGCCCTGCTCTCGCAATACATCAAGACCATCGATCACTTTTTCTACACTGACCTTTGGGAACTATTGGATCGGCCAGGGCAGACGATGGATGAGGTCGCTATCAAAGAAGACGAAGACACCACAGACATTGCCCCTGAATAAAAGCCATTGGTAAGTCCTGCGACGCAAGAGGCATTGCCAGTAACTGAAAACTTGGTAGTCCGGGTGAAAACAGTAAGCTCTGCCGAAGCAGAGCCTGGAAAGATAGTGACCCGACGCCAGATGCATCATTTCTGGGAAATGTCCCCTGCTCAAACGTCCGAAACGTTTCGGGCCAACTGCCCCATAGTACCCCATTTCCGCATCCCCCCTTTAGGGAGGAGGGGGGAAGCAAGGAGGTAGGTCTTCCTTTTCCGCACCCGAAAACTGCCCCACGTCGGGTAAAATATGCAACTATGGCTGACCAACTCACCCTCGAAGAAGTCTCCCGCGTCGCCTTCCTGGCACGCCTGGAACTCAGCGGCGACGAAAAGACCCGGCTGACGCACGACCTCAACGGCATCCTCGCCCAGTTCGCCCGGCTGCAGGAGCTTGACACCCAGGACGTACCCCCGACATCGCACTCGCTCCCCCTGCAGAACGTCCTGCGCGACGATGTCGTCCGGCCCTCTCTGCCCCGCGACGCCGCCACGCAGAACGCCCCCGAGAAGCGCGACGGCAACTTCATCGTGCCGCAGATCGTGGAGGGCTGACCGTTGGAACTGTACGCAC
>CAXUCQ010000200.1:2652-5877 GCA_964249295.1 uncultured Armatimonadales bacterium
CGAGCTGTCCGACAAGATCGCGTCCGGCGAAGTGTCCGCCCGCGAAGTCACAAACTCTGTCATCGCCCGCATCGACGCCGTCGAACCCCAGGTGCAGGCCTACGTCACGACCACGTTCGCCGTCGCCCAGGCCCAGGCCGACGCCGTGGACGCCCGACTGGCCGCCGGCGAGACTGTCGGCCCGCTGGCGGGTATCCCTATCGCCCTCAAAGACAACCTCTGCACCGTCGGCATCGAGACGACCTGTTCCAGCAAGATTCTCAAAGGCTTCGTGCCGCCCTACAACGCCACCGTCGTGGACGGTCTCGCCCGCGCCGGCAGTGTCTTCATGGGCAAGGCCAACCTGGACGAGTTTGCCATGGGCAGTTCCACGGAGAACTCGGCCTTCTTCACCAGCCACAACCCGTGGAACCTCGCCACCGTCCCCGGCGGCTCGTCCGGCGGCTCCACGGCTGCCGTCGCCGCCGGTGAAGCGGTCCTGGCCCTCGGCTCCGACACCGGCGGGTCCATCCGCCAGCCCGCCGCCTTCTGCGGCGTCGTCGGCCTCAAGCCCACCTACGGGCGCGTGTCCCGCTACGGCCTCATCGCCTTCGCCTCCAGCCTGGACCAGATCGGCCCCATCACCAAGGACGTCCGCGACGCCGCCCTGCTGATGAACGTCCTGGCCGGCCACGACCCCCTGGACAGCACCAGCGTCGCCCGCGACGTCCCCGATTACACCCAGTCCCTCGCCAAAGGCGTCAAGGGCCTCAAGCTCGGCGTCCCCCGCGAATACTTCGCCCAGGGCGTCGAGCCCGCCGTCGCCGACGCCGTCCGCGCCGCCATTGATGTCCTGGTCGGCCTGGGCGCCGTCGCCGAGGAGGTCAGCACCCCCCACGCCGAGTACGCCCTGCCCACCTACTACATCATCGCCCCCGCCGAGGCCAGTTCCAACCTCGCCCGCTACGACGGCGTCCGCTTTGGCCACCGCACGGCCCGCGCCACCAGCCACATCGACCTGTTCGAGAAAACCCGCGAGGAGGGCTTCGGCCCCGAAGTCAAGCAGCGCATCATGATCGGCACCTACGCCCTGTCGGCGGGCTACTACGACGCCTTCTACCTCAAAGCCCAGCAGGTCCGCACCCTGATCAAGCGCGACTTCGACCGGGCCTTCGACCAGTACGACGCCATCATCGCCCCCCCCGCCCCCACCCCCGCCATCCAGAAAGGCGAAGTAGCCGACCCGCTCGCGAGTGAGCTCAACGCCCGGCTGACCATCCCCGCCAACATGGCCGGCATCCCCGCTATCTCCCTGCCCTGCGGCTTTTCGGACGGCCTGCCCATCGGCCTCCAGCTCATGGCCCCCGCCTTCGCCGAGGAAACCCTCTTCCAGATCGCCGCCGCCTACGAGCAAGCCACCGACTGGCACACCCGGCGGGCGGCGCTTTGAGGTAAACTGAGACTATGACGGTCACACTCGATCTCAGCCCCGAAATGGAGACGGAACTGCGTCACGAAGCGGCGCGCGAAGGCCTGGACCCGAACCGCTTCATCTTGACCGCCCTAGAGGAGCGTCTGCACCGTGAGAGCCGCGCCGTTCCACACCTTTCCCGGTCGGAAACGGCGCTCATGGAGGCGATTGGCGCGAACTGGCCTCGGGAAACACAAGCGCGTTTTGATTCTTTGGTCGCCAAACGCCGAGCGCATAAGATCACGTCCGGCGAACTGGCCGAGCTAACTTCTCTCGCGGAGCAAAGCGAGATCATGGCGGCGGAACGTGTCCGCGCCGTCGGCGAACTGGCCCGACTGCGCGGCCTGTCCTTTGACGAGATGTGGCGCCGCTTGGGCATCAATGCCTGACACGATGCAGCGGGTCACGGCAAAACAAAGGCTGGCGGTGACACTCCGCGCCCGCAACCTTTGCGAGTACTGTCGCAGCCCTGGACGAGTCGCCACGCAGGCGATGAGCGTCGAGCACATCCATCCCAGGCAGAAAGGCGGCGGCAACGATCTGGACAACCTGGCCCTTTCCTGTCAGGGCTGCAACGGCTCCAAAAGCATAAAGATAACCGGCGTGGACCCTTTTACAGGTCGCCGCGTGCCACTCTATCATCCACGTCGGCAGCGCTGGAGCGACCATTTTGGCTGGAGTGACGACTACACGCGCGTTGTCGGCCTGACGCCGACCGGTCGCGCAACGGTTGTTGTCCTGCAACTCAATCGGGATGGGGTCATGAACCTGCCTGATGCGCTCCGCGTGAACGGTCAACATCCGCCTCAGGAAGCGGCGGATACGGAAGCAGAGTAACGTCGACCGCCAAGTTACGGCCCCGCCTTCGCCGAAGAAACCCTCTTCCAGATCGCCTCCGCCTACGAACGGGCCACCGACTGGCACACCCGGCGGGCGAAGCTGTAAAAGGACCAAAGCCATGCCTCTGACGATAAACCTGCCTCCTGAACTGGAGACGCAATTGAATGAAGAAGCCGCGCGGGAAGGGTTGGACACGCCAGACTACGTCGTGACGGCGCTCAGGGAGCGGATACGCCAAAGCCAAGTACAGCCCTTGACGGAGAACGAACTGTTGCGGCGTATCAGTCAAGGATTGCCGGAAGAAGTCTGGGAGCAGTATCACGCGCTCGTCGCCAAACGCCGCGCGGAAACACTGACGCCGACAGAACATACCGCCCTGCTCACGCTCTCGGATCACATCGAAGACGCCAATGCTCAGCGGATCGGGTACGTCGCGGAACTGGCGAAGCTCCGCCAGATGCCGCTGAACGAGATGATGCGCTCGCTGGGAATCGGCCCGCGTTCTGATGCCTGACTCCGCCCCATCCAGCGACCGCAGGCAGGCCATCGCAGACCGCGCTTATGGTTGCTGTGAATACTGCCTCAGCCGGGCGGACTATTCGCCGTCTCCATTTTCGATAGAACACATCGCTCCACGGAACACCGGCGGGTCGGGAGACGAAGATAATCTGGCATGGTCGTGTCAGGCTTGTAACAATCACAAGTATATCAGCGTCAGTGCGCGCGACCCGATGACGGGCGAAGTGGTCCCGCTCTACAACCCACGTCGCCACGAGTGGCGCGAGCACTTCACATGGAGTCTGGACAAAAGCCTGATGATCGGCCTCACGCCGACGGGGCGAGCCACCATCGAACGGTTGAAAACCAACCGGAACAGCGTCGTCAACCTCCGTCGTGTCCTCTTCGCTGCCGATGAACATCCGCCGGGGCATACG
>CAXUCQ010000201.1:0-5863 GCA_964249295.1 uncultured Armatimonadales bacterium
CAGCCCGGACGCGACCACCCGCTTCCCGCAGACAATGCGGGTCGATTACATCCGCGTCTACACCCGGCACGGCACAAAATGAGGCGATGGACCCTCACGCGCGACCCTTCCCCGGCGTGAGGAGTCCCTCCCCCTACCGCGCCGAGAACTGATAGGCCGTCACTTCGTGGAACACCTGGCCCGGCTTCAGCTCCGTGGTCGGGTACTGCGGGTGGTTGGGCGAGTCCGGGAAGTGCTGCGTCTCCAGGCAGAAGGCGTAGCGCCGCTGATACGCCTTGCCGCCCTTGCCGACGTTCGAGCCGTTCAGGAAGTTCCCCGTATAGAGCTGCACGCCCGGCTGGGTCGTGTAGACCGTCAGGACGCGCCCCGTGCGCGGCGCATACACGCGGGCCGCCAGCGCCAGATCGTCGCCCCCGCCGCGGTGGTTGATGACGAAGTTGTGGTCGTACCCGCTGCCGTTCTTGAGCTGCGTGTCGGCGGCGCCGATGCGCGCCCCGATGGCGTGCGGGGTGCGGAAGTCGAACGGCGTCCCGGCGACCGGCGCGAGCGGGCCGAGCGGGATCGAGACCGCGTCGATGGGCGTGTAGCGGTCGGCGTTCAGCATCAGCCGATGGTCCAGGACGGTGCCGTTGCCCGCGCCGTTGAGGTTGAAGTAGGTGTGATTGGTCAGGTTCAGCACGGTGTCTTTGTCGGTCGTCGCCCGGTAGTCGATGCGGAGCGCGTCGTCATCGGTCAGCGTGTACACGACGTGGGTCTTGAGGGTGCCGGGGAAGTTCTCCTGGCCGTCGGGGCTGGTGTAGTCCAGCGCCAGGCCGGCGCCGCCACGGGCGGCGCGGACCGGCGTCGCCGCCCAGACCACCTTGTCGAAGCCCTTCAGGCCGCCGTGCAGGGTGTTGGGCGTGTTGTTGATCGCCAGCTTGTAGGTCTTGCCGTCCACGACGAGATGCCCCTTGGCGATCCGGTTGGCGTAGCGCCCGATCAGCGCGCCGAAGTACGTGCCGTTGACGGCCTTGACGTACTGGGCGAGGTTGTCGTAGCCGAGCGCCACGTCGCCCAGACGACCCCGCCGGTCGGGGACCAGGATGGACGTCACCGTGCCGCCGTAGTTGGTGATCGTGACCGTCATGCCGCGCGCGTTGGTCAGCGTGTAGAGCCGGACGGGCTGGCCGTCCACATCCCCACACGGCTTGCTCGTGATCGTGTCCTTCATCCTCATGCCGGGCGCGGCGTGGGCCGCGCCCGCCAGGCAGGCTGCGGCGGCCAGGCCGCAGAAAGCGCGTCTTAGAGTCTTTGCTGATACAGACTTCATCGGTGTGGGTGTCCTCCAGGTGAGCGACCGCGCGGCCCCAATGCCGCCGCGCCTGTCTCTCAAAGATGGCAACAGTTTCACCACAGGGGCGGAGAACTCCTGCGAGGGGACCCGCCGAATCCACTTGTCCCGCTCAGGCAAGTACCCGTCCGGCGTCCGTTCCAGTGTCAGTGTCATCTTCCCCTCCGTCGTGTATTCTTGCGGATGAGAGAGCACACCGGCGCGGCGCTGTCAATGCGAGGCGTGTGGCCTCTGGCCGGTCGTTCGGCCTCTCCCCCGGTGCTTAGGCACCTTTCCCCTCCCCTCAAGGGGAGGGGTGCCTGGTACAGAAGGTGAACGAATGATGCAAAAGCTTCTGCGTGACACGATGTAGGGGCGACCCGCCGGGTCGCCCTCCTCTGTCTGTGCCGCCCTTCTCCGTCCGGGCCACCCCTCCCTTCTGCGACCCACAGCGTCTGTGAACCTCGTTCACTCGATGTATCAGGCACCCCTCCCCTTCAGGGGAGGGGAAAGGTGCCTAAGCACCGGGGGAGAGGCCTCCTCCCCAGCACAACAAAAAGCCCCGGCCGCAGGGCCGGGGCGATCAGTGCGGACGGGAATTGTCAAACAGAAACCGTCAGCGCCGCTTCACGGCGGCTCGGACGGCGCCTTTGACGGTGGCGGCGGCGGGGGTGCCGACCGTGATCTGGAAGTCCGTGCGCGTGGACTGTCCGGCCGTGTCGGTGACGGTCACGGAGAAGGTGTGCACGCCGATGGGCGTCGCCGCCGGGATGGTGAAGTTCGGCGAAACGTAGGTCGCCGACGCGAACGGGCCGGCGGACGTGCCGTTGGACGTGAACGCGAAGTACAGCGCCTGGGCCGGGATGGCCGCATCGGTCGAGGTCAGGACGACGCTCTTGATCGGAATCAGGGTCCGGCTGCTGGGGCCGGCGGTCTGCCCGTTGACCAGGTACGCGCGGAAGGCGACCGTCGTGCCGGGCGGGACGGGCGCGGCGTTGGCCGTGCCGTCGCCGTAGTCGCCGGTGCCGAAGTAGTTGGCGGCGCCCGACAGCGGCGGCTGGCCGCTCAGCACGGTCACCGCGGTCGCGGTCGTGCCGTAGGCGACGTCGCTGGCGGAGGGTTCGTTGGAACCTGTCTGCCCCGAGGCGGGCGTCGGGTTGGCGTTCGCCAGCGTCCCCAGGCCGCTCACTTCCGAGCCGGACAGGGGATCGAGACCGGCCACGACCGGGCCGGTCGCCGGCGTCTGCCCGATGGTGTCGTTGTTGGTCGCGGAGCCGCCGCAGCCGGTGAACAGCAGGGCGCTGACGCCCGCCGCCAGCAGGAACAGCGATGTCTTGGAAGCGTGTTGAGGTCGAATCATGAATGGTTAAGCCTTTGCAAGTTGTCGGCGCGCGGGGGAGAAACAGCGTCTGCTTCTCCCCCGCCCTGCCGTCCGCGATCCTAGAACTTGACGCGGAAGCCGACCTGGAGGGAAGTCGGCGTCACGATGTCGCGCCGCCCGTAGTACACACGGCCCTGGGGGTACTGGGCCGACGGCGGATCGTAGAAGACGTTCCCGGCCTCGTCGCTCGTGGCGAAGATCTCCGCGAACTGCTTGTCGAACAGGTTGTCCACGTTCAGGAACAGGCCCAGACGGTCCGTCAGGTTGAAGTTGTTGTTCAGCGTGAACTTGTAGTGGTAGCCGGTCTTGCCCGGCGACACGTTCAGCGGAGTCAACTGCGTCTGGTTCGGCAGCACGATCGGGACCTCGTTGAACGCCGCCGCGCCCACGTTCGCGGCCCCGATCAGGCCCGCCAGCGCCGTGTGCTGCGAGTCGATGCCGGTTGCGACGCCGCCGACGATCGAGCTGACGCCCGACTGGAACGGGAAGCCGCTTCCCGCGTCCAGGCTGAGCGACGAATCCAGCAGCTTGGTGTACTTCTTGTTGACCAGGAAGAAGAACGTGTTCCGCTCGGAGTACGAGGCCGGGAACTCCTGCTTGTTGGCCGCCGCGAACTGCGCGTTGGTCAGGTTGATCGACGGGCTGTTGGCGAACGCGGCGTAGAAGTACGACTGATAAGCGTTCAGGAACGTGCTCGTGGCCTTGGAGACCTGGTTGGTGTACGAGAAGAACCCGTTGGTGTCCGTGTCCTTGCGCTTCTGCTTGCGCAGGACGAACTCGACGCCGCTGGCGTGCTGGGTGCCGTCGTTGGAGAAGCCGCGAAGACCCGAGGTGCCAGGCACGTAGGCGTTGCGCACATACAGCAGGTCGTCATACCCGTAGCGCCGGAACCCGGTCAGCGAGACGTCGTAAGACCCCCTCAACAACCCTTCCGTCGGCACGAAGCCCCGCTCCACGCCCAGGTCGAAGTTGTTCAAGTGCGACGGCGAGAGCTTGTTGAACTCTCGGTAGCGCCCGAAGCCGTAGTTGTCGGTCAGCGCCTGCGTCGTGGGGTCCGTCGCCGTCGTCGGGAAGCCCGACGCGAGCAGGTTGGACGGCAGTTGCTCGATGCGGCCCGCATCCGGGTACTGCGAGAAGACGCCATACGAGGTGCGGAAGACCGTCAGGCGGTCCGGCGAGAAGTTCAGGCCGAAGCGCGGGTCGACGTAGTGCGACGTGTAATCCGGGCTGGAGGTGATGCCGATGTTGGCGGCGGTCGTCGTGTTGACGAGGGCGCCCGACAGGGCCGAAGTCGGCAGGTTCTGCAGCCGGTAGCGCTGCTGCGAGTAGCGCACCCCGAGGTCGGCAGTCACCTTGTTGTCGGCGAGCGCCAGATGGTTGCTCAGGTAGGCGTCGTACCGGTCCAGATGGTCGTCGTAGATGCGGTTGCCGTAGCCGGCCGCGGTCTTGTCCTGATAGGGTCCCGTGACACCGATGAGGACATTTTCATCGTTGCCGGACGGCAGGTAGGCGATGCCGGCCCGCAGCCCGTACTGCCGGATGAAGTCGTTGCCGTAGTCCAACTGGTACCCGTTCAGCGTCTCGTCGACGTCCAGGTACTCGCCCGCGAGCGTCTCTTCATGGACGGCGATGGCCTGGTGGAGCTGGTACGCTTTGGCGTTCAGGTACGACTTCGGGCTGAAGTTGTGCTTGTAGTTCAGGTATTCCAGCTCGTAGTCTTGGGTCTGGTGGTCCTGGGGGTTGGCCTGGCTGTTGACCGAAGCGTCGCCGGTGCTGGTGTTGAAGAACACGTTGCCGTTGGTCGTGCCGCTCGAATACGGCAGGACGTAGTCCTCAAAGCCCTGCGCGTAGTAGCCCGTCACCGTGTCGTTGGCGTCCGGGTAGTAGTTGACCTTGCCCGTCCCGTCGAAGGACTTGACGCTTTTGAGGCCGAACACCGACTTGGGGAACCCGTTGGAGAACTGCACGGTGCTGACGGAGTAGTCGAACTTGCCGTTCGGGGTGACGTTGCCGTACTGGGTGTTGGTGCCGTTGTAGTTCCAGCCGTAGCCGGGGCCGAACGTGTACTCGGTCTGGCCGCCCTTCAGGTCGCGGCCGTTCGTCGTGACCGTGTTGATGAAGCCGGCGTTGGAGTTGCCGTAGGAGGCGTCCGCGCCGCCCGCGTAGTAGTTGGCGCTCTTCAGGCCGACCGTGACCAGGTTGGTGTCGAAGCCGTTGGACAACGGGTCGGTGATCTGGATGCCGTCGATCTGGTAGCCGGTCTGGTTGTAGTCGCCGCCCCGGATGTGGTCGATGCCCGTGCTCGGGTCGACCGTGATGCCCGGCTCGCCCAGCAGAATGCCCGGCGTCTGGTACAAGGAGTACGGCTGCGACCGCTTCTGCTCCTCCTCGACGTGGGTGATGACCTGGGACGTGCTGGTGTCGCCGCGCTTGACGGGCGCGACGCCGACGACGCGCGACCCCTGGAGGACCGACCGCGACAGGCTGAAGTCGATGGTGGCGGTCACGTCCTGCGTGACCGCCACGCTCTGGGTGGCCGACTGGAACGTGACCAAGTCCGCGCGGACCTGGTAGTTGCCCGGCGTGACGCCGGTGAAGGAGTATTGGCCGTTGGCGTCGGTGCGGGCGACCTGCCCCGTGCCGACCAGCGAGACCCGGACGCCGCGCAGCGGGGCGCCGGTGGGGTCCTTGATCGTTCCCTGCACGGACCCCGTGGTGGCCGCGTAGGCCGCCGGCGGGGCCAGCAGCGCGGCCGTGCCGCCGCCGCCGAATAGTAGTGCGATGGCG
The DNA here is from genome assembly GCA_964249295.1 of uncultured Armatimonadales bacterium. Lineage (GTDB taxonomy): Bacteria > Armatimonadota > Armatimonadia > Armatimonadales > Capsulimonadaceae > CAZZVX01. Next base: position 5,478 of record CAXUCQ010000201.1, read on the forward strand.
AGTCCTTTTGAGACCCGCTTGTGCGAAGCCCTCGCTCGTGGCTTGGACATGCTTTCTCCCTTTCGTTGCTTCGTGATGATTTTGAAAATGAAGCGCGGCGACGTTGCCAGTCTCGCCCAGGGCCGTGGCCCTGAAGCGGGGACTTTGTGCCGACATGTGGATCGGTGCGCCTGTCGACGGCCCCGGCATCTGAATGATTGCCGGGTGAGCGATGAGAATGCTCTTTCGTCAATTATACAGCATATTCCTGCCGTTTCAACAAGTCGTGAAAAAAAAGTGAAAAATGTTTGCCGGCACGTGAGGAACGCGCGAAACGTGGGTACGGGCCGTAGGAACCCACCTCCTTGCTTCGTTCGTTCCTCACTCCGCAGGGGTCCTCCCGCCCT
>CAXUCQ010000202.1:0-91 GCA_964249295.1 uncultured Armatimonadales bacterium
ACCCACCTCCTTGCTTCGCAGGGGTCCTCCCGAGACGGGAGGACGGACAGCGCATGGAGCGTATGGCTTTTAGATGAGCAACGGACGGCCC
>CAXUCQ010000202.1:101-5859 GCA_964249295.1 uncultured Armatimonadales bacterium
CCCCTGCGAAGCAAGGAGGTGGGTTTGGGAATCACACCATGAAACGAGTCCGCGAAGAAGAGATCTTTCCGCGAAACCCGAACAAGACCTACGGCCTGATGGAGCTGGTCAAAGGCTCCTCGACGCGCGTGGACCGGGGGCCGGACGACATGGTCTCGTCCTGGCCGCACCTGCTGATCCGCGAGGCCGCATTGTTCGCGTTCTGCCTGGCCGGCATCCTGGCGCTGTCGGTCTTCGCCCCGCCGCCGCTGGAGCTGCAGGCGAACCCGCTGCACCCACCGAACCCGGCCAAAGCCCCCTGGTACTTTTTGGGCCTGCAGGAACTGGTCGCCTACGACGCCTTCTGGGGCGGCCTGGGCATTCCGGGCCTGGTCGTGATCGGGCTGATGGCGATCCCCTATATCGACCGGCACCACAGCGGCATCGGGCGCTGGTTCGCCAAGAGCCGCCGCGTGGCGTGTACGCTGTGGACGCTGTATGTGGTGGTCGTGGTCGTGCTGATCATCATCGGCGTCTACTTCCGCGGCCCGAACTGGGGCTGGTTCACGCCCTGGACGATGCCGAAGGAAGTGCAGTAGGGCGTTCCTCTCCGCCATTTCTTAGCCGCCGTTTTTTAGGATGTTAGGTACTTTCTCCCATGTTTTTTCTGCGGACCATGGTCCAAAAGTTCGCGTTCTGGAGCGTCGTGCTTCTGGCGCTGGTGGGCATCACCGGGGTGAAGGCGCTCTGGAACAACCAGAACGCCATGAACGTCCACGGCGGTTATCAGAAGGACTTCAACGACTGGCAGAACAAGTACAAAGACGTCGCGTATGCGCTGTCCGACGATCCCTCGGTCAAGGAAGCCATCCAGGAAAGCCCGGTCGAGGTCAAGCAGGTCACGGTCGGGCAGTTCCCGCTGATCGAGCAGGACGGGACGCAGCAGCAGCGGGTGGACCGCTGCCAGTCGTGCCACATCGGCCTGGACAACCCGGCGATGACCGCCGAGAACATCATCAAGACCGTCGACAACGTGGTCGTGCCGACGAGCGGTGTCACGGCCTATCTCGAGTCCCACCCGGCGACGCGCGAAGTGGTCGAGACGCTGGGCGCCCACCCCGGCATCGACATCGAAGGCAGCGGGCCGCCGCAGGATCTGGGCGTGGTGCACTCGGCGCACCTGAGCTACGGCGTCACCACGGCCAACGACCCGAACGCCTCCGACGCCGACAAGCAGGATTATGAGGTCCAGCGGATCAACCTGCAGCAGCACCCGTTCGCGACGTTCGGCTGCACGACGTGTCACTACGGCTCGGGCCGCGACCTGGTCCAGTACAAGGCCCATCAGTTCGTCGACGACGCGCCGGAGGGCGACATCCCCGACGAGGCGCACATCGTCGCCATCCCCGGCACGCAGATGCTGCCCGCCAAGTACATGGACGCCGCCTGCGCCCAGTGCCACGCGACCTACAACGACAAGACGTTCAAGATCAACTATCTGACCCAGGCGAACGCCAGGGACGCCGACGGCAGCGTGACGGCGAGCTACCCCGTTTTGCAGACCGTCGCGCGGGGCGAGCAGTTGTTCCAGCAGCAGGCCTGCTACGGCTGCCACAAGATCGAGGGCTATTCCAAGGGTAACATCGGGCCGGAACTGACCTACGAAGGACGCTCCAAGCCGTTCGAGTCCGTCGCGCACCAGATCTGGGACCCGCGCTACCTGGTCGGGACGTGCGTCATGCCGTACTTCTTCTCCGTGCGTCAGGCCAACACCGACCTGCCCAGCACGGGCATCGTCGGCAGCCCCAAGGCGGGCATCGAGACGGTCGATCCGCGCGTCAAACAAACGCAGCCGGCGACGATCCCGAATCAGGACATCAATGACACGCTGAAGCTGCACGGGTACGTGCCGGATGCGTCGCGCCAGGCCGATGTCGACGCCCTCGTGACGTTCGTCATCTCGCAGACCGGGCAGAACTTCGCCGACAGCCAGGCCAGCCGGTTCACGACCATCGCCGCCTACAACAAGTCCACGCCCGCCGAAGTGCCGGTGACGGCCGCCGAGGGCAAGGCGCTGTTCCAGTCGAGCGGCTGCTACGCCTGTCATTACATCGGCAATCCGAACGTGGCGCACATCACGGGCGACCCCCGCTACGGCAAGGGCGGCGTGGCCGGCCCCGAGCTGTCCTGGGAAGGGGCGCGGCACTCGCAGCAGTGGCTGGTCGCCCACTACGCCAACCCGCAGGCGTTCGTGCCGGGGTCGATCATGCCGATCTTCCCGTTCTCGAACTCGGAGCGCGCGGCCCTGTCGCTGTACGACTCGGCGCAGCTGCCGCGCGGGCCGGGCGTGCGCCCCGTCTCGCCCGATCAGGACCTGACGAGTGACCAGCAGGCCAAGCTGGGCATCCAGAACAACGAGATTCGGTACATGACGCGGTAGGGAGGGCCGCTCTCCAAGCCGGAGGAGGGCCATTCTTAAGGCCTCCATTGAGAAGGACGTTTTATGGCACAGGACACATCGAACCGGCCCGAGCCGACGGAGCAGACCGACGCGAAGGGGCGGGACAACCGCTTCCACTACTACAGCGGCGGCGAGGTCAAGGAACTGGCCGACACGCGGCCCAGCCAACTGCTGTACGTCTTCTACGGCGTCGTCATCGTGGGCGCGATCTTCTACTTCCTGTTCGGGGGCGCTCTAGGGCCGAAGGTCGGCGGGTTCAAGCCCGTCGGCGGGTCGCAGGCGAACCTGAACAGTCTCCAGGCGCAGCTCGATCAGCGCGGCACGTCGGCGGGCATCACCTATGCGTCCGTGGACCTGAGCCAACTGCCCGTGCCGAACGGCCAGAACGTCACCCAGGCGGTCGCGGCGGGCGCGGAGGTCTACCAGAGCTACTGCATCGGCTGCCACGGGCCGAACCAGGACGGCAACGGCGTCAACGCCGGGTCGCTCAACCCCAAGCCGCGCAACCTGCGCGACTCGCCGTTCATGCAGGCCATGTCGTACCAGCGCATCACCACGTCGCTGCACAAGGGCGTCCCCGGCACGGCGATGCCGCGCTGGGAGAACCTGCTGACCGAGCGCGAGATCGGGGACGTGATCGCGTATGTGTTCAGCCTGACCGCGCCGCCCCCCGGCTCCGTGTCGGCCCCGGCGTCGGCGGTCGCGGAAAAGATGGGCGCGCAGTCCGGCGGGTCCAAGACGTTCGTCAGCGGCATCCAGAACTCGCCCAAGCCGATCACCCCGGCGATCGGCGGCAACCCGGCGGCCCACACCGAGACCGCGCCGCCGTCGCAGTCCGGCCCGACGCCCGCCGAGACGACGCAGATGATGCAGCCGTCGGCGGCGGGGGCGGGGGCGAGCAAGCCTTTGGCCCCTTCCAAGCCGACCTCGGGCGGCGAGTCCGCCGCGCCGCCGCTCCAACTGGGGGCGCCCGCGCCCAGGCCCGCCGCGCCCATCGACGGCGGCAGCAGGACGCCCGCGACAACGGCGACGCCCAATTCGACGGGCAGCGGAACAGGGACGGGGATGTGATGACGGACAGGGTATCGCGTGAGACACCGGCGCGCTTGTAACCCAGCAGCGGCGGCTTGGGCGGGCGCGATCGTTCTTGTGAGCGCCGCGCAAGCTCAGGCCCCCGTACCGACGGGTCAGGCGTCTCGCCAAGCGGCGGCTCAGAAGCCGTTTGCGGCGGGCAACGCGCTGATGGAAAAGAAGCGGTATTCGGAGGCTCTGTCCCAGTATCGCGCCGCCCTGGGTGTGGACCCGGACGAGCCGACTCTGCTGTACGATGCGGGACTGGCCGCGTATCTGTCCAAGGACTACTCCTCCGCCGCCCCGTTCTGGGTGCGTTTCGTACAGATCGTGCCGGATGACTGGCGTGTCCGCGCGAAACTGGTGCAGACGTACCAGGCCCTCAGCGACCTGAAGGCGCGGGACGACGCGCGACAAGCCCTGTTCAAACTGCGCGCCGGACGTAAACTGCCTGAACTCAACGCACAACAGACGTATTGCCGGGAGCAATTCGAGGTCGATGGTCAGCCCGTCTTTGCTTATGAGTTCTTCGAACTCACAGGCAGTATCGCGACCCGGTACAAGTTCGTCGTTGTGGACGAAAAAAGCGACAGTGAGAAGTATCGTATTGATTTGGAGTCGGATGCGTTCGACAATGACCTGGCGAAAGAGGCGGGCGAACTGAAAAGCGGAGAGAGAATATTCACACTCGACGGCTATTACAGCACCCGCGGGCGGCTTCAGACGCAGAAGCTGTTCGCGTTCTACAAGAATGAGCCGACTTACGAGGCCACACGGGCGGACGTGGTCGGGGTCATCCAAGGGCGGCTCAAATCGGGGGTGGGGACCACGTACCCATCCTCTTCACACTGATTCGGTGTCACAGTTAGGGTAAACGCACAATGGCCGTTCAACAAATCATGCGGATGCAGCCTTCGGGCCAGGCCGGGCCGGAGAAAATCCAGCACGAAGATATCGCCGTCAAATGGGCCTTGTGGGCCGGGGTCGGGTATCTGTGCCTGTTCGGCATCTTCGGCTTCATCGCCGCCGTGAAGTTCGTCATCCCCGACCTGTTCGGGCCGATCAACTGGCTGTCGTGGCCGCGCATCCGGCCCGCCCATGTCCAGGGCATGATCTTCGGCTGGCTGCTGCCGATCTATATGTCCATGTTCTACTACATCGTTCCCCGATTGACGGGGGCGAAGCTGTGGAGCGAGAAGCTGGGCATCGCGACCACGATCCTGTGGGCCGTGGGCGTCATCACGGCGACGGTCGCGCTGCTGAACCCGACGGACTCGCTCAACCTCTACTGGATGACCAAGGGCAAGGAGTACGAGGAGTATCCGCTGATCGCCAATGGGATGCTGCTGGTGGCCTGGATCGGCCTGTTCACCAACATGATGATGACGTTCGCCCGGAGGACGTACACGCAGATGTACGTCGGCCTGTGGTACATCATGGGCTGCATCATGTGGACGGCGTTCGTGTACACCATCGGCAACTGGCCCTCGCAGGTGCTGCCGCAGGGCTGGGGCGCGGGCTTCAAGGGGCTGAACGACGCCAACATCAACTGGTTCTACGGCCACAGCGTGGTCGGCCTGATCGCCACGCCCGGCGGCCTGGGCATCGCGTACTACATCCTGCCCAAAGTCACCAACTCGCCCATCTACAGCCATAAGCTGTCCCTGATCGGGTTCTGGACCCTGGGCGCGATCTACATCTGGAACGGCGCGCACCACATGATCTACGGGCCGATCCCGTACTGGCTGCAGACGGTGGCGACGATCTTCTCGTTCCTGCTGTTCATCCCCGTGCTGGCGCTCGTCACCAACTTCTTCGGCACGGTGCGCGGCGAGTGGCACCAACTGCGCTCCAACGTCCCCTTGAAGTTCCTCGTCGCGGGGACCGTCTTCTACCTGCTCGTCTCGACGCAAGGCTCGTTCCAGGCCCTGCGGGCGCTGAACGCCGTGACGCACTTCACGGACTGGGTCATCGGCCACGCCCACATGGCCCTGTTCGGCACGTTCACGTTCTACGCCTACGCCGCCGCCTACTACGTCGTGCCGCGCGCCTACAAGAAGCCGCTCTACTCCGAGGGCATGGCGGACTGGCACTTCTGGCTGTCGTTCGTCGGGTTCATCGAGTTCAGCACCGCCTTGTGGATCGGCGGCTACTATCAGGGCCTGCTGTGGAACAACCCGCAGATCCCGTTCATCGAGACGGTCAACGCCGTCAAGCCGTTCTGGCACATCCGTGCGATGGGCGGGG
>CAXUCQ010000203.1:0-2156 GCA_964249295.1 uncultured Armatimonadales bacterium
CCCCAGCCCCCCGATAATGGGGGGGGGAGGCGGCGGCAGGGGGAGGAAGCGTCGGTTGTGTCTGCGTCGGTGCGCTGTTCATAGTCTTGGGGCAACCCTCAGCGGTTGCTGTCGCCGATCTGGACCTGGTTGTGGACGGGGAGGACGATGGACCGCCCCTGGCTGGTGTCGTAGATGCGGACGCCGATGTTGACGTCGAGCAGGTCGCGGGTCTGGTAGTCGATCTTGACGAGCATGGGGCTGGCGACGTTGGTCGTCGAGATCGCCGTTCCGACTGTCGTGGGCGCGAGGTTGGCCTGGTAGTCGAAGCTGATCTGGACGTTGGCTGCCGCTGTGCCGTCGGCTTTGGTCACAGGCAGTTGGTGGGACGTGTCTGCATAGAAGTAAAGCAGGCTGTTCAGGTAATCGACGCGGTACTCGTTGAAGTCCAGCGGCGTTCCGGGGCTGACGGGCGTGTACAGGACGCGGTTGCCGAGGTTGGCGCCGGGCGTGGCGTCCGGGCCGTAGACGCGGACGCTGCTGGGGACGAGGAAGGCGTTGGCGACGGCGAGCGGTCCGGGCGTCGGCATCGGCGTGGTGGTGCCGGTGGTCAGGCCGAGGACGGACAGCGGCGACGTGTTGCTGCCGCCGGCCTGCGTGAGCGTACCGTCAGGGCCGCAGAACAGTTGAGTCAAGTCGATCACGCCGATGTCTCGGCCGCCGGGGGCGTTCGCGTCGACACGACAGGCTTGGAGCGCACCATTGTTAAGCGCGCCAGGGTCGGCGGACCAGAAGCGCTGGTACTGGTTATACGTCAACGTCGAGTTCTGGTTGGCCGGCGCGGGCAGGGCGGGCGTGTCGAAGTTGATCGTCCCGGTGTTGAGGTTGAGGGCCAGCGGGACGTAGTTATGGTTGGTCGCGGGTGTCAGGGCCGCTCCCTGGGTGATGTCGTAGACGGCGGTGCCGGTGGTGTCGGTCGGGCTGGTGTGGTAATACTCCAGGAGGTCGCCCGAGACGGGCGCGGTGATGCCCGCCGCCGCCGTGGTGCTGGTCGAGAGGGCAAGGCCCGTGGTGTAGAACGGCACGGTGGCCGTGCCGGCGTTGCCGACGTTCGGGTAGAGGGTGACGACAGGCGGGGTGACGAGCGACTGGTTCGAGGCGGTGTAGAGCGTCGGGATGTAGGGCAGGCCGCCGTTGTCGGCGGCGTTGGCCGGGATGCCGAGGCTGGAATAGTCGGTCGTGGTGCCGGGCGCGGCGTCGCCCTGGATGCTTCCTGGGGCGAACGTGACGCTGGTGTTGACGATCGGCCAGGTGTTATCACTGGTCGCCGCGTCTGCTGTCGCGCCTGCGACGGGGTCGAAGTCGCGCCCTGAATGCGAGACGTTCAGAATCGGGTTGGTGTCGGTAGAAACGTCATAATGAATAGTGCCGTCCGGGTTGTGCGTCAACAGGAGCAGGTCGATGTCGGGCGCGGTGATGACGGGCTTGGCGATCTGATACCACTGGTCCACGCGCTTGTTGTGGTCCACCACTTCCTGGGCCGAGTAGGCGGCGTGCGTGGGGCTGAGCCAGTTCACGTCACTGGTGGTCACGTACCGGAAGAAGTCCGGGTCGTCGAGTTCCGGGGTTTTGCCGTCAGCGGCAGCCGCAAAGAGGGCCGTGTTGAGTGTTGTCGTCGTCGTGGCGGGCGTGTTCCCGTTGGCTGCGGTTGTGGTCGTCTTATAGGGCTGGACCTGGGCGACGTACAGGATATAGGTGTTGTCGCCGTTGGTGCTGGCGGCGGCGAGCAGGCCCTCGTTGCTGTTGGTGTAGGGCAGCGTCGGGTTTTTGAGGCCGACCCAGTAGCGCGTGATGTAGCTGCCGGGGGCGAGCGGGAACAGCAGACCCGTGCTGCTGAGGACCGCCGAGCCGACGCCGGGCTTGTTTTTGAGTTGGATCGGGTCGTTACCGGCAGTCGGGTCCATCAGGCCACCGTTGGCGTTATGCCGCGCGGGTACGAAATCGAGTTTGGCGTTGTAGGCGTGTTCGACGACGGCGGCTCCGGTGGAGTTGGTGACGGGCAGGTCGAGGAAGTTGGTGAACTGGGCCGCCTGAGTCCCGGCAGGGGCGGTGCCGGTGGCGTTGACGAACGGGTGGCTGTCGTTGTCGTAGACGTAGACGGCGCTGCCGAGTTCGCG
>CAXUCQ010000203.1:2166-5797 GCA_964249295.1 uncultured Armatimonadales bacterium
CGCCCACACCGCTCCACCCTCTCCGTTTCGGGGAGGGTCGCGCGGAGCGCGGGGAGGGGTGCCTAAATCTCCACCAGCCCGATGTCCAGCACGACCTGACCCCCGACGCCTTCCGGCGCGGCCAGGTACGTCTCCAGCTTGGTCCCGGACATCATATCCTCCACGACGGCCAGCGCGACGTGGACGTCGCCCCGCGCCGCGATGGGGAAATAGCGCATCGGCTCGCCGTCGCGCATCAGCACGACGTAGATCATCTCCGCGCTGGAGTTGCCCGCGCGGAAATAAACGAACTGACTCCGCTTGCCGACGGGGACGGTGTAGGTCAGCCCGGCGGCCAGCGGGTGCGGGTTGCTCAGGCCGTGTCCCTGGAAGGGGAAGACGCCTTGCAGCAGTTGTGGTTTCGAGTACATGTGTGTTTTCCTTTGAGGTGGCTGACTGAGGCCCTCACCCGGCTCGCCGAGGCTCGCCACCCTCTCCCGCAAGCGGGCGAGGGTTGAGGAGGGGTTTGCTGTCTCCCCTTCGCATGGGGAAGCGAGAAAGCTGAAAAAACAGTTCTTCAACCCCCGCCCGCTTGCGGGAGAGGGTGGCGAGCCTCGGCGAGCCGGGTGAGGGCCGTTCCCCATTCGGGTGAGGGCATTCCTTTCCCTACGCCAGTTCCAGTTCCGCGCCGTCCGGGCCGACCAGGATGCGCTCGCGCGGCGGCTGGGCGTGGGCGACGCCGCCCGCGCCCAGCCACGTCCGCTGCCAGGCGGGGGCGGCGGCGCGCAGGACGACCAGGGCGATCACGCCGATGGCGGCGAAGGCATAGAACCCGGAAGCGTAGCTGTTCGTGACCCCGTGCAGGTTGCCCATGGCGACGTTGAGGTAGTAGCCGCCGATGCCGCCCGACGCGCCGACCAGCCCCGTCATCACGCCGATCTGCGTGCGGAAGCGCTGCGGGACCAGTTGGAACACGCTGCCGTTGCCCATGCCCAGGCAGCCCATCAGCACGAACAGCAGCGCCATGACGACGACCATGTTGCCGATCAGCAGGCCGATGCCCACGGCGAAGGCGATGGCGACGCCGTACAGCCCCGTAAGCATCTTGATGCCGCCGAGCTTATCCGCCAGCGCGCCGCCGACGGGCCGCAGGAACGAGCCGGCCACGATGAACGGCCACGTCCACAGGCCGACCGTCGCTTTGGGCGCGTCGTACTGGTCCACGAAGAACGTGGCGAAGAAGTAGGACAGGCCCACGAAGCCGCCGAACGTCACGAAGTACAGGATGCAAAACCGCCAGGCGTCGGCCTGCTTGAGGACGGCGGCGTAGTCGGCGGCCTTGTTGGGACGGGCCGCCGTCGGCGGGTCCTTGGCGAGCAGCGCGAACGTGACCAGGACCAGGGCGACGGGGATCATCAGCAGGCCCAGCACGGCGTGCCAGCCGAAGGCCCGAGCGAGCATCGGCGCGAACAGGGTCGCGATCACCGTCCCCGAATTGCCGGCCCCGGCGATGCCCATCGCCAGCCCCTGCAGGTGAGGCGGGTACCAGCGCGACGCCAGCGGCAGCGCGACGGCGAAACTCGCCCCGGCCAGCCCCAGGAAGAAGCCGATGAAGACCAGCGAACTGGTGGAGTTGCCCATCTGCCAGCCCACGAACAGGGGCAGCAGGGTCAGCGCCATGGACGCCACCCCGACGCGCTTGGAGCCGAACCGGTCCGCCAGCACGCCCAGCAGGATGCGCCAGAAGCCCGCCGCCAGCAGCGGAATGGCGAGCAGGGTCAGCTTGAACGACGTCGGCAGGCCCGTCGCCACGGGCTGGAACGTCTTGCCCTTCTGCGCCAGAACTGCCAAAGGCTGGAGCGCGACGACATTCTCATTAGGGTTCCCCTTCGCGCCCGCCGCCAGATCGACATGGATCAGCTTGGACTGCGCGTTCAGCGCGGCCAGCGTGGCCGGGTTCGCGTTGTCCAGCACGTACTTCTCGACAGGTTTGACGCTGTTGCGAGTCGCGTGCGCCGGGTCGCCGGGCTTGAGGAGCAGGTTGTAGACGTTGGCGGGCTGGTCGGCCTTCAGCTTGGGGTTCTGTTTGACGGTCTGCGGCCCTTTGATGACCAGGGTGTACTGCCCTGCCTTCTGGACCTGCGCCGTGGGCGTCACCTGCAGATTCGCCCCGGTCAGCAGAACGTCGGTGGTGATGAAGGGCGCGATGGCCCCTAAGATGACCCACACCATGAACGAAACGTCGAAGTGCAGAAACGCGCTGAAGAGCGAGGGCGCATGGCCGCTCTGTTTGAGGTCGCTGAGTTTCACTGTGAACTCCTTCCAAGGAACGACGGGACGCGGACGGCCGTCCGCGCGGACGTTCGGGAGGGAGCGTCCGGCAGCAGTCGCCACAACAAGGGAGCAGGGCCGGTTCGTTGCCCTGTGGGTCTTTAAGTGTGGCGACGGTGCCGAACAGTGAGATCAAAAAGGGGAAGAAAGCAGTGCCGCAACGCTGCGACAGGGATAGTATAACGCGCCTATGTTTCCGCCATGTTTCGTCGAAGGTCTTTTTACAGGCCTCCGCTAACCCTCCACGCGCTCCACCCGCACCGCGCAGACCTTGAATTCGGGCATCCGCGAACTCGGGTCCAGCGCCGGGTTGGTCAGCAGATTGGCCCGCTCCGACCCGGCCCAGTGGAACGGCACGAACACCGTGTCCTGACGGATGGTCGGAGTCAGACGCGCCCGCGCCGTCGCCGCGCCCCGCCGCGTGGACAATCGCACCGGGTCGCCGTCGCAGATGCCGAAGCCGCGCGCCAGCGCCGGGTGAATCTCCACAAACGACTCCGGGTTGATCGCCGCCAATCGCGGCACGCGCCGCGTCTGCTCCCCCGACTGGTACTGCGCCATCACCCGCCCCGTGGTCAGGAACAGCGGGTATTCGTCGTCCGGCTCTTCGGCGGACGGGCGGTGGTGGACCGGGTGGAACTTGGCCCTGCCGTCCGCCGTTGCGAAGCGGTCCAGGAACAGTCGCGGCGTCCCCGGATGGTCTTCGGACGGACAGGGCCAGAACACGCCCTGTTCGGCCACAATGCGCTCATACGTGATGCCGCCGTAGTCCGCCGGGCCGCCCGCCGACGCCCGGCGCAGCTCGTCGAAGATCAGACGCGCGTCGTCCGTGAAATACTCGCCGCGCCCCAGTTTCTGGGCCAGCGCCGCCAGGAACTGGTTGTCGCTCCACACGCCCGGCGGCGGCGCCAGCGCCTGCTGCCTTAAGATGACGCGGCCCTCCAAGTTGGTCATCGTCCCCGCCTCCTCCGCCCACTGGGTCGTCGGCAGAACCACGTCGGCCAGCTTCGCGGTCTCGCTCAGGAAGATGTCGGACACGACCAGCAGATCGAGCGCCCCCAGGCGCTCCTGCACGTGTCCGGCGCGGGGGGCGCTGACAACGGGGTTGGACGCCAGCACGAACAACATCCGCAATCCGCCTTCCGCCCCCATCGTGTCCAGCAGCTCATACGCCGAGCGCCCCGGCCCCGGCAGGGCGTCCGGGTCGACGCCCCAGACCGCCGCGACGTGCGCCCGGCGCCCGGTGTTGTCGATCTTGCGGTAGCCCGCCAGTTGCTCCGCCTTCTGCCCGTGTTCGCGCCCGCCCTGCCCGTTCCCCTGC
>CAXUCQ010000204.1:0-3433 GCA_964249295.1 uncultured Armatimonadales bacterium
CCGCGCGACCCTCCCCGAAGCGGAGAGGGTAGGGGCTGTCGCACACCAGTGGGCCGAGCGTGACGCACCCGCCCGTCCTCCCGTTCCGGGAGGACCCCTGCGAAGCAAGGAGGTGGGTTCCTACCGCGCCGAAAACATCGCCCGCACCGATGACGGCTGGCGCTTCGCCCTGCGCGGCGTGCCGGTGGAGATCAACTCCCCCTCGCGCCATGACATCGCCAATGCTCTGGCGGCCTTGGCCGTCGCGGACGCGCTCGGCGTACCGCTGGCCGAAGCCGCCGCCGCCCTGCGCGCCTACGCCCCGCCGCCGATGCGGATGCAGATGGTCCAAACGCCCTGGGGCGGCGTCGTCCTCAACGACGCCTACAACGCCGCGCCCGCGTCGGTCCGCAGCGCGCTCCAAACGCTGGCGGCGCGACCCGCCGGGCGCAGACTGGCCTTCCTCGGCGACATGAAGGAACTCGGCGACCTGAGCGAGACCGCGCACCGGGATCTGGGCCGCGTCATCGCCTCGCTCGGCGGCCTGGACGCCGTCTACGCCGTCGGCCCGCTGGCGGCGCAGATTCCCGGCGCGACCCAATCGTTCGCCGACAGCGAAGCCGCCGCCCGGTTCGCCGGAGGGGCGCTCGACGCCCGCCCCGGCGACGCGATCCTGGTGAAAGGCTCGCGCGCGATGGCGATGGAGCGCATCGTGGACGCGCTGCGGGCCAGGCAATGAGCATCGACCCGACCAACATCGTGCCGGGCGCGCTGACGTTTTTGTTAGCACTCGCCGTCGTCCTGGCGACGGGGCCGAACGTGATCGCCTGGCTGCGCGTGCTGAAGTTCGGCCAGAACATCAACGAGGACGCCCCGCAGAGCCACCGGCAGAAGCAGGGGACGCCGACCATGGGCGGCGTCATGCTCATCCTCGGCGTTTCGGTCGCCCTGCTCGTGCAGGCCCTGTTTCCGGGCGCAGGCGGTGGGCATCGGTTCAGTGCGCCTCTGGCCGCCGTGTGGCTGGTCTTTCTGGCCCACGCGGCGCTTGGCTTCACGGACGACTACCTGAAGACCAAGCGCGGCAAATCGCTCGGCCTGAAGGCGCGGCAGAAGCTCGCGGGCCAGCTCGTCATCGCCCTGGCGTTTCTGGCCTGGCGCTACGCCACGGCCACCCCGGACTTCACCACCGTAATCACGGTCTGGCGCGGCGTCCCGGTCGATCTCGGCGTCGGCTATTATGTCCTGGCGGGGTTGCTGATGGTCGGGATGTCCAACGCCACCAACCTGACCGACGGCCTGGACGGACTGGCCGGCGGCCTGGCGATTTTAACCGCGCTGGGCCTGGCCTTCACGGTCTACACGTTCAAACCCGGCTACGAAACGCTGCCGGTCTTCGGCTACGCCGTCGCCGGCGCGTGCCTGGGCTTTTTGTGGTACAACGCCCACCCGGCCAAGGTGTTCATGGGCGACACCGGCTCGCTCGCCCTCGGCTCGTCGTTCGCCGCCCTGGCCCTGGTCGGCAAACAGGAGGTGTTGCTGCTGATCTTCGGTCTGGTCTTTCTTCTGGAAACGGTCAGCGTCATGATCCAGGTCGGCGTCTTCAAGGCCACCGGGGGCAGGCCCCACGGGAGGCGCGTCTTCAAGATGACGCCGCTGCACCACCACTTCGAGTTGTCGGGCTGGGCCGAGACGCAGGTCGTCGCCCGCTTTTGGATTCTGGGCGTCATCGCGCTGACGGTCGGCCTGCTGCTCGCGCCCAGCCTGTCCGTGTGGGTCAGGCCGCGGTAAGAGGCCTCTCCCCCGTCCCCTCTCCTGCACTGTCAGACCCGGAGGGCGCGACGGGGAGGGGAGCCTTGTGCGTCAGGTGAAGGCTCACCGACGCTGTGGGACCGAGAGGTAGGGGCGACCCGCCGGGTCGCCCCTACGCAATGCCGCGCACAGGGATTGTACAACTCGTTCACCCGCTGACACAGGCTCCCCTCTCCGCCGCGCCCTCCGGGTCTGACAGTGCAGGAGAGGGGACGGGGGAGAGGCCATGTCCTACGATTTCGACGGAAAAACCATCGCCGTGCTCGGCATGGCCCGCAGCGGCCTGGCCTGCGCCGACGTTCTGACGCAGCTCGGCGCGACCGTGCGCTTGTACGACGGCAAGCCCGCGGAGCAGCTCACGCAGGCCGTCGCGGCGGCGCGGGCGCTGGGCATCGAGCCGAGTGTCGGCGGCGCTCCCGTGGACTACGACGGGCTGGACGCTTTAATCACCAGCCCCGGCGTGCCGAAGCAGTCGCCCGTGCTGCAGGAGGCCGTCGCGCGCGGCGTCCCCGTCTGGAGCGAGATCGAGGCGGCCTACCGGGTCGCGCTGGCGCCCATCCTCGCCATCACCGGCACCAACGGCAAGACCACCACGGCCGTGCTGCTGGGCGAGATGCTGCGCGCCGGGGGGCGCGAGACCTTCATCGCCGGCAACATCGCGGCGGGCGACCTGGCGATGCCGCTCATCAAGGCGGCTCACCTGGCGGACGCCGACGCGGCCATCGTGGCCGAAGTCTCGTCCTTCCAACTGGAGTGGATCGAGACGTTCCGCCCCAAAGTGGCCGCCCTGCTCAACATCACGCCCGACCACGGCGACCGGCAGACGTGGGACGAGTACGTCCAGGCCAAGTGGCGCATCTTCGAGAACCAGACCGCCGAAGACTTCGCCGTCCTGCCGACCGGACTCAGCCAGCACCACCGGCGCGAGATGATCGCGGCCCGCCTGCTGGCCTTCAGCACGACAAACCCCGCGCAGAGCCTGCAGGTGCTCTGCCCGGACGCCCAGGTGAAGATGCCGGGGACGCACAATCTCGAGAACATCCTGGCGGCGGCGGCCATGGCGACCGCGTCCGGCGTCGGACGCCACGCCATCTGCCAGGTCGCCGGGACGTTCGCGGGCGTCGTACACCGCATGGAGTTCGTCGCGGCCATCGGCGGCGTGCGCTACATCAACAACTCCATGTGTACCAACGTCGCCGCGTTTGAAAAGTCCCTCGCCGCCCTGCCGGAGCCAAAGGTGGTCATCGCCGGCGGCGTCTTCAAGGGCGACGGTCTGGCCCCCGTCGCCCAGGCCGTCGCCGACAACCACGTCCGCGCGCTCGTCCTGATCGGCCAGTCCGCGCCCGACATCGAAGCCGCCGCCCACGCGGCGGGCTTCGCGCGCGTCTTCCGCGCGGGCAGCCTGGCCGAAGCCGTCGCGGGCGCCCAGGCGATGGCCGAACCCGGCGACGCCGTGCTGCTGGCCCCCGCCTGCGCGTCGTTCGACATGTTCCGCGACTTCGAGGACCGGGGCGACCAGTTCAAAGCCGCCGTGCGCGCGCTCGGCCAGAGCCCCCAGGGCTGAACCCCTGGGCTGAGAAAAGCATCCTGCCCGCCTTCGCGGGCGTCAGAGTGTCGGCAGACGTTCTTCTCATGATCTTGCGCC
>CAXUCQ010000204.1:3443-5756 GCA_964249295.1 uncultured Armatimonadales bacterium
GGCGGGCAACACGCACTTTCCAGCCCAGGGGTTCAGCCCTGGGGACTTGCTGGACGCCCTGCCGGCAATCCGGGCCGAAACGAAACGCCGAAACGAGACGCCATGACCACCAAGACCCGGTCCCCACGGGCCGCCGCCAAACCCGATGAAGACGCGACCCCCGAGAAGCAGCCCCTGGACCGCCTGCTGATCTACCTGACGCTGACCCTGATCTGCGTCGGCATCTTCATGGTCTACGACGCCTCCTACGCCTTCTCCATCGAGCACTTCCACGGCGACTCGTTCCACTTCGTCCGCAAGCAGGCGTTCGGCGTCGTGGTCGGGCTGGGCGCGCTGCTGCTCGCCCTGCGCGTCCCCTACTGGCACTGGAAGGGCGTCGCCAAGTTCGGCGTCGCCCTGTCGGCGTTCCTGCTGCTGGCCGTGCTCGTCCCCCACGTCGGCATCAGCATCGGCGGCGCGCGGCGCTGGCTCGGACACGGGGCGGTCAACTTCCAGCCGTCGGAACTCGCCAAACTCATGCTGGTCCTTTATCTGGCCCGCGCCACCGCCGTCGGCACCAAACTCATGCGCGACTTCAAGACCGGCGTCCTGCCCCCGCTGCTGGTGATCGGGATGCTGGCCGCCCTCATCGCCAAGGAGCCGGACATGGGGACGGCCATCGTGCTGGCCGGGACCGGGCTTGTCATGCTGAGCATGGCCGGCGCCCGCGCCAAGCACATGACGGCCCTCGTCGGCGGCGCGCTCGCCCTCGGCGCGCTGTACGCCGTTTCCAAGCCGTACCGCCTGCACCGGCTGTCGGCGTTCTTAAACCCCAAGGCGGACCAGTACCACACCGGGTATCAAGTCTGGCACGCGCTGATCGCCCTCGGCTCGGGCGGCGTGACCGGCTTCGGCCTGGGCGAAGGCCGCGAGAAGCTCTACCTGCCGATGGCCAACACCGACTTCATCTTCCCCGTGATCGCCGAGGAGTGGGGCCTGATCGGGACGCTCGCCCTGGTCGTCGTGTTCCTGCTGATCGCCTGGCGCGGCTTCACCATCGCCTACCACACCAAGAACTCGTTCGGGACGCTGCTCGCCGCCGGCCTGACCACCATGATCAGCCTGCAGGCCCTGCTCAACATCTCCGTCGCCACGGCCTCCCTCCCCAACACCGGCGTCCCGCTGCCGTTCATCTCCTACGGCGGCTCGTCGCTGGTGCTGATGATGACCTGCATCGGCCTGCTGCTCAACGTCTCGCGCTACCCGGACGGCCCGGACGCCAAAAACCGCATCGCGCCGAACGAGGACGACTTCAACCGGCGCTGGGGCCGCGACGCCTACCTCCCGCGCGCCGAGTACCGCCCGTCCGCCCCGGTCGTCCGCCGCCTGGACCGCGCCAAGCGGCGTCCCCCGGCCCCGACCGGGCGGGAGTGAGAGACCTCTCTTCCTTGCTTCACCCTGTCTCCCCTTTATGACAACCCGCGACATACGCATCCTCGTGACCGGCGGCGGCACGGGCGGCCACGTCAGCCCGGCCCTCGCCGTCATCCAGCAGCTGCGCGACATGGCGGCGGACGCCGACTGGACGCCGGTCTTCCGCTATTTGGGCAGCCCGCAGGGCGTCGAAAAGGCGCACGCGCAGGAGGCCGGCGTCGAGTTCGTCGGCGTCCAGAGCGGCAAGCTGCGCCGCTCCCGCAGCCCGCTCGGCCTGCTGTCGCGCAAAAACCTGGCGGACGCCCTGCGGGTCCCCGTCGGCATCGCCCAGGCGGCGCGCGAGGTCGGGCGCTTCCGGCCCCACGTCGTCTTCGCCACCGGCGGCTACGTCTCGGTCCCCCCCGTGGTCGCGGCGGGCGCAAGGCGCCTCCCCGTCCTGATCCACGAGCAGACGGTCCAGGTCGGGCTGGCGAACCGCATCGCCGCGCGCTGGGCGACCCGGATCGCGCTGACGTTCGCGGAGGCCGCCCAGGACCTGCCGCCGCGCCTGCGGGCCAAAACGTTCGTGACGGGCAACCCCGTCCGCCCGGTGATCTTCACGGGGACGCGCGACGGCGCGCGGCGCCGCTTCGGGTTCGGCGACACGGCGGACGACGGCCTGCCCACGCTGTACGTGACCGGCGGGGCGCAGGGCGCGCAGAGCATCAACCGGGCCGTCGAATCCATCCTGCCCGACCTGCTGGCTGGGGGCCGCGTCATCCACCAGTGTGGGCCGCAGGACGCCGAACGCCTGGCCGCCGTCGCCGAGCGCCTGCCCCCGGCTCTGCGCGGGCGCTACTCCGTCATGCCGTTCGTCAAGGGCGAGATCGGCGACGTGTTCGCGCTCGCCGACCTGATCGT
>CAXUCQ010000205.1:0-5749 GCA_964249295.1 uncultured Armatimonadales bacterium
CGTCATCATCACGGACTTCGTTATGACCAAAAGGTGTAATCACCTCCAGCAGAAACACGTCGTCTGAGGCGTTGGGATGGTCATAATACAACGCCAGAAGCAGCGTTTGATCTTTTAATATGCGATGGTGCGCCACAAGGCGCTCGACATCGGCGAGGCGATCAGGGTATGGCATAATTTCCTTCCTCACCCCACGCTGCCTTCCAGGCTGACGCCGAGGAGCTTCTGGGCTTCCACGGCGAACTCCATCGGCAGCTCGCGGAAGACCTCCTTGCAGAAGCCGTTGACGATCATGTTCACGGCGTCCTCGGTGGAGATGCCGCGCTGGTTGCAGTAGAAGATCTGGTCCTCGCCGATCTTGGACGTGGACGCCTCGTGCTCGACCGTCGCCGTCGGGTTCTTGACGTCGATGTACGGGAACGTGTGCGCGCCGCAGCGGTCGCCGAGCAGCAACGAGTCGCACTGCGAGTAGTTGCGGGCGTTGGCGGCGCCAGGGTTGATCTTGACCAGGCCGCGGTAGGTGTTCTGGCCGTTGCCCGCCGAGATGCCCTTGCTGACGATCGTGCTGCGGGTGTTCTTGCCGATGTGGATCATCTTGGTGCCGGTGTCGGCCTGCTGCTTGTTGTTGGTCAGCGCGACGCTGTAGAACTCGCCCACCGAGTTGTCGCCCTGCAAAATGCAGCTCGGGTACTTCCAGGTGATCGCCGAGCCGGTCTCGACCTGGGTCCAGGTGATCTTGGCGTCGTCGGCGCACTTGCCGCGCTTGGTGACGAAGTTGTAGATGCCGCCCTTGCCGTCCTTGTCGCCGGGGTACCAGTTCTGGACGGTGCTGTACTTGATCGTCGCGCCCTTGAGGGCGACGAGTTCGACGACGGCGGCGTGAAGCTGGTTCTCATCGCGCATTGGCGCGGTGCAGCCTTCCAGGTAGGAAACGGATGCGCCTTCTTCGGCGATAATCAATGTCCGCTCGAACTGGCCCGTGTTGGCGGCGTTGATGCGGAAGTAGGTGGACAGCTCCATCGGGCAGCGGACGCCCTTGGGGATGTAGCAGAACGAGCCGTCGGTGAAGACCGCCGAGTTCAGGGTCGCAAAAAAGTTGTCTGAGTACGGCACGACCGAGCCGAGGTACTCGCGGACCAGCTCGGGGTGCTCCTGCACGGCCTCGGAGAACGAGCAGAAGATAATGCCTTTGGAGGCCAATTCGGCCTTGAACGTGGTGGCGACGGAAACGCTGTCAAAGACGGCGTCCACGGCGACTCCGCTCAGGCGCTTCTGCTCATCAAGCGAGATGCCCAGCTTCTCGTACACGGCGAGCATCTCAGGATCGACCTGCTCCAGACTGTCCAGCGTGATTTTGGGCTTAGGCGCGGAGTAGTAGGCGATCTGCTGGTAATCGACGGGGGAGACCTTGACGTTGTGCCAGAGCGGGTCAGCCATGGTCAGCCACAGGCGGTAGGCTTTGAGGCGGAACTCCAGCAGCCACTCCGGCTCGTTCTTTTTGGCCGAGATCATGCGGATCACGTCTTCGTTCAGCCCGGCGGGGATGGTGTCCGACTCGATGTCGCTGACGAACCCGTACTGGTATTCTTTGCCGGCCAGTTCTTCGATCTGCTCTGTCGCGGTACTCATGGTGCTTCTTTCTCAGGACGCATCGCTTGAAGTCTGCGGTGTCTACATCTTCCAACACTTGTGGCGCGGGTGGGTTCCCATAAAAGAGAACCTCCGGGCATTTCCGACTGTGGGTGTCGGATATAATAGTACCCACGTCGCGGGGGCAATGTCAAGAGAATGATTCTCCGTAAAGAGTCGAGGCGCGAACGCGAAAAAAGCGGACGCCGTGTTTGGCGTCCGCTGAAGGAGAACACTGTTGTTCGCTTTAGCGGGCCGTCATCCGCGCTCGCGGCCTTCGCGCACAGCCGCGACGATCTCTTCCGCCGAAAGGTTGAGACCTACGCCGGGAACGTCTAGAAGAGGGCGCGCCTTTTGGTCGGGCGTCAGCAGGAAGATTTGCCCATCCTCGCGGCGGATGCGAACGCCCCCGCCGCGAGTCGCTTCCTCCAACAGAGTGGGCAAGTCCTGCTGCGTGTCAAGGGAGGTCTGCATCCGAGTCTCCTTCCCGTGTCACTCCCGCGAGCCGTCCGGCCTCCCTTAATCCGCCGTCCAGCGTGAGCAGGGGCGCGTTCAGGCGTAGCGCGCAGGCAATATGGCGGAGAAGGCGTTGCCGACTTCATGGGGCAGCGAGTTAGACCGTTAGTTCCTCCGTCGCGCAGCCCGTAACCCTGGCCGCCATTTATGGTGCCGCCCGTGATTGTGACTGTGCTGCTGTTCTCTGTAAGCAACGCGGAACCGGTGCTGAACGGGTTGGTGAGGGTGCCGCCTGTCGCCAATGTAAAAGTTGAAGTGCCATCAGCCTCCACTGCGTCCAAGTTACCGTTGGAATTCCCGGTACCGGGGGTTGAGTAGGACGTGGTGGTATTTTGGCCGGGTAGATAACTGGTGCCGCCAACCTTTCCTACAGTGCCGGTGCCGCTTACGGTGATGCTATCGCCGTTCGTGAGAACAAGATTCTGCGCGACGACAGGGACGGTTAGATAGAGAGTGCCAAGATACAAAAGCAGACTAGAAAACGCTGAATGAGCCGGGGGCGAGATGAGCCGGGGGCGAGATGAGCGAACATGATTTGGTTGCTTTCGGTGCGTGACGTGCTTGCAATGCGCGAAATGGTACAGCACGGCACACCCCGAAGACGGCCAACGGGAAGGGGTTCGGGACGCCGCAGAGCTATCATGACACACGGGCGGGCGCAGCGCAAGTGTCAAAAGAGCAAAAAGTGGGATTATGGCGAGACACCCACCTCACCAAGCATAGAGACAAGAATGCCGACGAGGCGCTCGACCTAGCTGAAGTAGTAATCCGTAAAATAAAAAATGAACGCGTCGCCCTGCAGACGCAGGAAGCGCCAGTCGCTGCCCGTCGTGACGACGCCGTAGACTGCGGGCAGGGGGTTGCCGCGCCGCTCGTTGAACGTCTGGGCGGCCAGCATCTCGGCGACGCATTGGCCGAGGCCGGGCTTGATGTTGTCGTTCTTGGCTTCGACCACGGCGATGACGGGCGCCTGGACGGTGGATTGCAAGGCGCTGAGGCTGAACAGGAAGTCGCAGACGCCGCGCAGGCCCCGGTCGATGTCCACGTTGAACTCGACGCCTGAAAAAAGGCTGACGTCGCCTTGTGACTGGCGGCGGGCCTCCAGCAGCACAGGCATGATAATCAACTCGGAGCGGGCTTTTTCCGTTCCGATGGCCAGGGCAAGCGGTATGTTCTCGAGCAGTGTCTGCTGCAACAGATCACTAATCGGGGCGACGTGGCGACGGGCAAAATACCCCATGTCCTCCGTCAACCGAAGGCCGAACTGTTGAATGGTCGCGTCCAGCGTGAACTCGTTGTAGGCCATGCCGTGATTGTACCCGAGGGCCGCTGGTTGGCGCCCAAAACAGGCACAGGAAGAAGGCAGGGCGACGTACTCACCCTGCCTTGACGCCTCCGCTCTGGCTTTGTCCCTTAGATCAGCGAACCGGCTTCCCGACCGGGGGGAGTTTCTGGCCGGCGGGGAAGAAGACGAGAGCGTCGGAGTCCATGCAGTAGCGCAGGCCGGTCGGCTTGGGGCCGGCATCGAAGCGGTGGCCCAGGTGGGAGCCGCTGAGGGCGTCGACCACTTCGGTGCGCGTCATGCCGAGGCTGTTGTCGGTGACGAGCCGCACGGCGTCCTTGTTGATCGGCGCCCAGAAGCTGGGCCAGCCCTCGTGGGGGTCGTACTTGGCGTCCGAGCTGAACAGCGGCGCTCCCGTCGCGGCACAGACGTAGGTGCCTTTTTTGTAGAAGTCGTTGTACTTGCCGGTCCCGGCCATTTCGGTCCCCTGCTCGCGCAGGATGTGGTACTGGGCGGGGGTCAGCAGCTTGCGCCACTCGGCGTCGGTGTGTGTGACTGGGAAGTGCGCGGGAGTCGTGACCTGCGCCGGCATGTCGGCGGTCTTGACCGGGCTGCCCGACGTCCCGTGGGTGAACCAGAGGCCGACGGCACAGGCGGCGGCCAGGAACGCCGTCAGCTTTATCGTGTTGTGTCTCATGTTTAATTCCTCTGATGATAAGACAACTGGGCGGCGCGGGAAGTTCCCGACGCGACATGATTTCAGGGCCGGGGCGCGGCTTTGCGCTGCTGCGACAGGCGCAGGAAGTGCCGCGTCACGAGCGCGAGGGGCAGCCAGATCGGCGCATAGGCGAGCAGCCAGATCAGCAGCGTGAGCAGGGCGCCCGCCGACACGGCCAGCGACCCGAGCGCGGCGTGCGTCGTGCCGGTCAACCGGCTGGAGAAGCCGTCGACAGCGGCCGGAACGGCTTGGGGCTTCTCGCTGAGCGTCACCGTGAGCGTCGAGAGCGCCGCCATCTTTTGCAGCATCTGGAGGCGGGCGCGGGATTGGGCGAGTTGGATGCGCAGGTCACGCGCCTGTTCGTCGTCCTCCCACTTGGCTTTTGTGCCGAGTGTATCGAGCCGCGCCTGCGCCTGCTGGGCTTCGCTTTCCAGGACGGCCTCTGCCTGGCCCGCGTCGCTGACCTGCCCGGTGATGTCCTGGCCGGTGATGTTTTTGGCCTGCACCTCGCCCAGTTTGGCGATCTGCCCCAGGACGGTCTCGAATTGCGGCTCGGGGACTTTGAGCGTCATCTGGGCGGACTTGCGGCCTGCGTCGTCGGTCGTGAGCATATTATCGGCGACATACCCGCCCGACGACTTGACCATCTGTTCGACGGCATCGCTCTGGGTCTCGGGGTCGGCGACGACGACGGTCAGAGACGCTTCCTTGTGGACTCGCCGCAGGACGCTTTCGGGGGCGTCGCCGCCCACGACGCCCAGTGGGACGGGCCTGCTTTTCGCTTCCGGCATCGGGCGCTGCGACAGGGGCATGGCCGGCGCCGATACCGCCGCCGGAGCCGCTTCCGCAGAGGGGCGCTCAAGCTGCCGGTGCGCCGAGTAGGAATCGCTGAGAGTGGATACGGGAGCGGTCGCTCCCCCATCAAGGGGCGCAGCCAACTGGTTCGAGGGCTGGTTTAACCAAGAACGTTGAGAGGCTGTGACGGACCGCACCCGCTCGCGGACCGGCTGCAGCACAGGGAACAGAAGCAGCCAACCCAGAAGCAAGATGGCTGCTGCGCCCCAGGCGAGTGTCGGCCCTGCAAACCGAGGGCGGCGTGGCGTCTCCGATGCAGGGGGGGTCTGCAAACTCTGACTGCTCACATCGCTCAGGATACGGGCGCGCAGTTCGGGTGTGAGGCTTTCCTCCACCCCGGTACGCAGTTCTTGTTGCAGCGCTTCCATGAGTTGAACCTCCTCGCGGCACACGGCACAGCCGGACAGGTGACGGCGCACGGCGAGTTCCCTCAGCAGAGGCAGTTCGCCGTCACAATAGGCTTTCAGGTCATCCTGTACGGACGTACACGTCATCAAAGCGTCTCCGAAACGGGGCTGGCGGGAGCGGGGTCGCAGCCGTCGCCGAGGACATAGCCGCCGAGCGAGTCGCGCATGCGGCGGAAGGCATGGGAGAGGCGGGATTTCACGGTGCCGATGGTGACCTGGAGGATGTCGGCGCACTCGCGGTAGGTCAGCTCCTGCAGCTCGTGCAGGATGACCACGTTGCGGTGTTCCGGCGTCAGATGGTCCAGGGCCGAGTACACCTGATCGCCGAGTTCGCCACGGGCC
>CAXUCQ010000206.1:0-3908 GCA_964249295.1 uncultured Armatimonadales bacterium
GTCCCGGACTGTCTCAACAGTTTCTGGGACGGCCTCACCGTCGCCGTTTTGCCGCAGTCTCCGGCTCGGGCGTGACCACAACCGCATCCTGACCTGGGAGAAAGGCCAAGACGGCGTGCTCTCCGGGCGGCAGGTCGAAAAAGGCGTAAACGCCGTCCGCGTCCGTGATCGTCTCCCGGCCCGCCGCCCGGACCAGCACGAACGCCGCCGGGCCGCCGCCGGGCATACGGACCGTGCCGGTCAGAGACACGCGCGACGCGGGGGCGCCCTGCAGGATGTCGGGCGCGTTGCGACCGTCGCCGATCAGCGCCGCCGTCTCGGCCTCCCGCTCGCTGTCCGTCAGCCCGCGCAGGGCCATCACGATCGGCTCGACTTGATCGGACCGGCCCGGCGGCGGCACCCGCACCTGCAGCTCATTCACCCGGTAGCCGCGCCGCCGGAACCGCACCGTCTGCGGGCCGCCCGGCAGGTTGGCGAACGAGAACAGGCCGCTCTGGTCCGTCGTGGTCTCCGCCAGGCCCTCCACCCACACGCGCACGTCCGCCAGCGGCGCCTCCGTCTGCTGGTCGAGCACGATGCCCGCGACGCTGAGCTGGACGCTGGCGACGTTGTCGGGGCGGACGATGGGCTTCTGCTCCGACCCCCGGCCCGTGCCGTAGACCAGCTCGCGGACCCGCCGCGTCCATTTCGTCTCGAACGGATTCAGCGGCGCGGTGATGACCAGGATCAGGCTCGGCTGCATCTGCGCCTCGACGGCCTGCCAGATGCCCGACGGGTTGAACGTCTCCAGGTCGCCCGGCTGGCCGACGGACAGCAGGACGACGTCGCTGCCCAGCCCTTCCAGGCTGCCCGCGAGGTACTGCCTGGGGACGGCCAGATAGGTCATCAGCACGCCCATCACGTCGGCCATCAGGCGGTGCTCCGTGGCCGGGTCGTGTCCGGCGTGGGCCGTCACCAGATAAGCCAGGTTGATCCGCAGCGGCGCGCGCCGGATGCCGATGAGGCTCTCGTCCTTCTCGGCGCGCTGGCGCAGAAACGTCTGCTCGCGCAGGTCGACGTTCTCGCGCAGGTCATGCAGGAACAGGTTGACCCGCGCCTCGCCGTCCTGCGCCGCCGCCGCGTCGCCGGGCGGGTCGAAGCTGATCTGCTCGGCATCGTAGACGGGGCAGCCGGGCAGCCTCGCCAGCTCCGCCGCCAGCATCCGGCGCAGCGTGTCGTCAACGTCTGGAATCATGGTCGTGTGTCCGCCCTGAGTCGTGTGTCCGCCCTGTTCGTCTTACGCGCCGTCCGTGGTCTTGACGAAGTCCCGCAGAATCGCCGGGATGCCCGGCGGCAGGATCTCGGACCGCACGTCGTAGCCGGGGTTCAGCACCAGCCCGTACCCTTGCGGCAGGCCCGCCAAAAACTCCCTCCCAGTCAGGCTCACCGCGAACGGGGCCTTGTCGCGGTACCGCTCCGCGCGCGCCAGGTGCGTGAACGCCGCCACGAGCGGGACGCCGCCCCGCTCGAACAGCATCGGTGAGAAGTGCGAGCCGTCCGCCTGCACTTCCTCCTGACTCGGCACGTACAGCGTCCCCGCGACCAGCGCCTGCAAGAACGCCTCCGTCGGAATCTGCTGCGTCTTGACCCCCACCAGCGCCTGCTCCAGCGGGTTCTGCGGCGGCCAGTCTCTCGGCGCGGGTTCGTTCTCCGGCATGTCGTCGTTCCTTTCGACTCTACTTCGTACTGAATGTCGCCGCGAATTGGCTGTTCTCAGATCCCGCTGCCGCCCCAAAACCGCTGCCACAGTGAGCGCCATCACCCGGCGCGACGGCATCACCGCCTGTCGAAACAGCCAGTGGGCTGAGCCACTCCACATGACCGTCGGAATACAGGAAGTTCGCGCCCCCCTGATGACGGCCCGGCCCCTCATAGAAGGCACTCCAATCGCATCTGTCTGAGGCCACAAGACCAGTGGCATACCGGACGTCTTCATCCACGTCAAATTCTGTCCTGCTCCCCATGAAAAACCCGACGACGGAGAGGGGACCGCCATTTCCCGTGGCTGACACGCTCTGTGCGATGGGTTTGTTGTCTCCCCACCCTTCGTAGGGAAGCGTTAACTCGGCTGTCGCGTGGACGACCTCGAACAGCAAAACAGTCTTCGCCGACACCTCCGCCATCGAGTGTGGCGCCAACAGGTGCCTGTCTGCGCCCAGTGCGACGACGTGCCAGAGGTCGGCATTAACGCCGTAGGAGACAGGGTAGTAAGGCGGCTGGCTGCTTGTGGCGTCGGAAGGGCAGTGGAACACGTCCACGGACTTCACATCAGGAAAGATCGCCCCGGCCCATCCATTGCTGTCCCTCGGCAAATAGTTGTCGTTGTCGTGTGCATACATGAGGAAGGCGGCCCCAAGCTGTTTCTCGTTGCTTAAACAGACCGTCTGCCGCCCCTTCTCACGGACCTGGCTAAAGACGGGCAGGAGTGCGGCGGATACAAGGGCCACAATCCCAATGACGACCAGCAGTTCGATCAACGTGAAAGCGGTGCGTTTCATACCCCCCGTAACGCGGAAGTCGGGAGTTTCGGTTCGGTGGACCTCTCTGGAAGCGCAGACTGACAAGCCATGATGACAGCGGGCGAGTGACAAGGCTGTGACATCCGTCACACCCAGCCGGCGATCTCGGCCCCATTGGTATGGAAAATCGAAATCTTTGGCTTCAGTCGGCTCCCCGCGTCACTGTTGACGGTGATCTCTCCTCGCCCGCGCAGGCGGGCAGAATGCTTTTCCCAGCCCAGGACTTCAGTCCTGGGAACTGACGCAAGAGGTGTGTTGCTGTCACAGCCAGCCGGCGACCTCGGTCTCCGTCAGCGTCTTTTCCAGCTTCGCATACTCGCTCTGGGCCGCCCGGTAGCAGTGCGTCATGCGGACCGGCTCGCCCAGGTCGGCGGCGAAGAACGCCGCGTTCAGGGCCGCGTTGCGGATGTTGCCGCCCGCCACGTTGAGCCGCCCCAGCTTCTCGAAGTCCAGGCCCTCCGTCGGCGTCTCGGCGGGGAACGCCCGCCGCCAGATCTCGCTGCGGTGGGCCTGGTCCGGGAACGGGAACTCGACGACGAACCGCAGCCGCCGCAGGAACGCCACGTCCAGCGACTTCTTCAGGTTGGTCGTCAGCACCGCCAAGCCCCGGTACGCCTCCATCCGCTGCAGCAGGTAGCTGACCTCGATGTTGGCGTAGCGGTCGTGGCTGTCCTTGGTCTCGCTGCGCTTGCCGAACAAGGCGTCCGCCTCGTCGAACAGCAGGATCGCCCCGCCCTCCTCGGCGGCGTCGAAGACCCGGCGCAGGTTCTTCTCGCTCTCGCCGATGTACTTGCTCACGACCGCGCTCAGGTCGATGCGGTACAGGTCCAGGCGAAGCTCGCGCGCGAGCACCTCGGCGGCCATGGTCTTGCCCGTGCCGCTCGTCCCCGCGAACAGGGCGCCGATGCCCAGCCCGCGCGAGCCTTGCCCCGCGAAGCCCCACTTCTCGTAGACCGTGTAGCGCTGCCGGACGTGGGCGGCCACGTCGCGCAGGATCAGCCGCTGCGCCTCGGGCAGGATCAGGTCGTCCCAGGTCGCCTTGGCGTCGATGCGCTGCGCCAGGTCGTCCAGTCGGGGCCGCGAATTCGCCCGGCACGAGTCCCACAGCAGCGCCGCGAGTTCGTGCCCGTGTTCGCCATCCTCCCCGAGCGAGAGTCGGCGCTGCGCCGCCTGGCCCAGCGCCTGCGCGCCCGCCGCGTGGATCACCTGGTCGGTCACGTCGAACTGCGAGGTCAGGATCTCCAAATGCCCGTTCAGCGACTGCGCCGCCCCGCCCAAAGTCTGACGCCACAGGGTGCGCTGTTCCTGCAGCGTCGGCTTGCCGACGTCGAACGTGATCACGGCCCGCTG
>CAXUCQ010000206.1:3918-5736 GCA_964249295.1 uncultured Armatimonadales bacterium
GATCAGGATCTCCAGCTCGCCGGGGTTGGTCGGCAGGGTCTCCGCCGTCATCGCGCCCAGGTTCAGGCCCACCAGGGCGGCGGCGGCGGCGGCGACGTGGCGCTTGCCCGCCACCTCCGGCCCGCACAGCTGGATGGCCGGGATCAGAGACTGAGTCCCCGGCTGCGACCAGATGGCCGCGATCTGCTCGGCGAGCGCCCGCTGGGAGGGGACCAGCGCCGGCGGCAGTGGGACCGGGTCCACCAGCCCCATCAGCCGCTCGTCGAGATGGTTGATGCCGACCAGGCAGTTCAGGATTCGCTCGTCGATGCGGATGGGGCTGAGGGTCAGGGAGGTGCCGGACCCGACCTCCACCAGGCGGCGGCGGCGCAGCGGGGCGGCGGGCGACAGGCCGCTCCAGTGGGGATTCGCCAGGGCCGCCAGGGCCAGGCTGAAGGTGGGGTAGGGGCGCTGCGGGTCGCCCTGGGCCTCCGCGCACAGCGCCGCGAAGTCCGCCTCCAGCTCGACGCCCGCGCAGAGCAGCAGCACGTCCCGCTCGAAAGGGGAAAGGTGGAAAAGCAGGCAGAGCGACTGCAGGGTGGGCGGCAGCAAGGCGTCGTCCGAGACGTCGGGCGGCGGCTCGGCGCCCATCCGGTCGGTGTTCGCCCGTTTGCTCTCGATGTGTCTCTTCAGCGCCGCCCGGATTCGCAGCAGCGCCTCCGCCAGAGTGGTCTGGCCGGCCTCACGCCACGGCGCTTCGCTCAGTTCGGTGGACATAGGGGACGGTATCCGGCTAGGCGTTCGCCAGGTCGACGTAGACTTTGTAGGTGATCGAAGGCCGGTAGCAGACCTGGAACGACGACCACAGATTCAGCATCTCCTCCGAGTCCATCGTCTGCGGGCAGATCTTGATCTGCCGGAAGCGCCCGCCCAAATCCGAAGCGGCCAGCGACGCGAGAGTCGGCTGCACCAGGCGTCCATCCTTGGTCGAGGAGATCGCGCTCAGGATGCCCCGCACGCCCTCCCCGGAGACTTCATACGCTTCGTGCATCACTTCCAGCGCGTACCCGAGCAGTATCTCCGTCTGGAAGTCCTGCGCGCCGTAGGCCGTCAGCAGGTACTGCAGCTCCAGCGCCGTCGGCAGGCCGGGACGCCCCCGCGCGCCCTCGTCCCGCGCATGGCGGCTCGACGTGTACAGCCCCTTCGGGTTGGCCTGATACAGAAAGATGTTGATCTGCGGCTTCTCCTCCGACCCGGTCTCGATCCGGTCCGGCGGCAGCGCCGAGATCGTCGTGTCGCTGCCGATGGCCGACGTGACCCCCCGGTCCACCAGCCCGTTGGCCAGCAGATTCCGCAGCACAGCCGTCACCGACGCGAGAACCAGCGCACTGCTCATAGCAACCTCGACAGAGAAACCCCGACAGAAGACCGCCCGCGCGAGAACAGGAGCGGCGAAGGAACGCAGAACGCCGCGCCCCTACAATATCATACCTCATGGGGGTTGTCAAGTCCGAAACGGATGACTGATGTTACGCAGGGCGCTGACGCGGGTCGGAAACCCACGCCTGGGCGGCGGCAGGGGCCTCCAAGCGCCCGCCGGGTCCCTTCCAGGTCTTCTCCCCGCGATGGAGCGCAGCGACTAGGGGTGCCAGCCCTCCGGGTCGGCCAGTGCGGGGCAGTGCCAGTGCAGTCCTTCGGACGCCCCGCTGCCGCAGCATTCCCTCTTGCACCCGGAGGGTGCTTGGCCGCAGGCCGCCCAGGCGTGGGTTTCCAACCCGCGTCTTATTCTCATGCCTCCTGACATCTCTATCAATAGCACTAGACAAAAGTCTCATTCTC
>CAXUCQ010000207.1:0-5704 GCA_964249295.1 uncultured Armatimonadales bacterium
CCCCTTCGGCGGACCCGTCCGCACCCCCCTCACCCCCGCCGAGCGCGTCCAGAAACTCGGCGAACTCGGCGCGTGGGGCGTCAACCTCCATGACAACGACCTCGTCCCCTTCGGCGCGTCCGCCGGGGAGCGCGCCCGGCTGGTCGCCGAGTTCCGGCGGGCGCTGGACGACAGCGGCCTGGTCGTGCCGATGGCGACCACCAACCTGTTCAGCCACCCCGTCTTCAAGGACGGCGCGTTCACGTCCAACGACCCCCAAGTCCGCGCCTTCGCCCTGCAGAAGGCCATGGCCGCGATGGACCTCGGGGCCGAACTCGGCGCGGGCATCTACGTCTTCTGGGGCGGGCGCGAGGGCGTCGAGGTCGACGCCTCCAAAGACGCCGTCGTCGCCCTGAAGCGCTTCCGCGACGCCCTCAACTTCCTCGCGGCCTATGCCCAGTCCCAGAGTTACGGCTTCAAATTCGCCCTGGAACCCAAGCCCAACGAGCCGCGCGGCGACATCTACCTGCCCACCGTCGGGGCCATGCTCGGCTTCATCGCCACGCTGGACCGCCCCGAGCTGTTTGGCGTCAACCCCGAATTCGCCCACGAGACGATCGCCGGGCTGAACTTCCATCACGCCGTCGCCCAGGCGCTCGACGCCGGCAAGCTGTTCCACATCGACCTGAACGGCCAGAAGCCGGGCCGCTTCGACCAGGACCTGCGCTTCGGCCAGGAAGATTACAAGACCAACTTCTTCCTGGTCAAGCTGCTCGAAGACTACGGCTACGACGGCCCTAAACACTTCGACGCCCACCCGCTCCGCACCAGCGACCCCGACGACGTGTGGGCGTTCGCCCGCGGCTGCATGCGGGCCTACCTGATCTTCAAGGAAAAAGCCGCCCGGTTCAACGCCGACCCCGAGATTCAAGCGATCCTGCAAAGCCTGAGCGCGGGCGACGCGACGCTCGACCCGCTGCTGTCGGCCTTCAGCCTGGAGAGCGCCCAGACTCTCAGAGGCATCGCCCTCGACCCGGAAGCGCTGGCGTCCCGGCCACTGCCCTACGAGCGGCTGGACCAGCTCACCTTCGAGCTGCTGCTCGGGACTCGTTAGCGGAGACGCAGGAGTGCCAAACAGATGAACCCTTTCCCCTTCGGCAAGGCGGCGCTGAGCATTCTGCTGCTGACGGTGCTCTCCGGCCTCTGGCTGGCGCTGCGCCCCGCGCCGCACCGGAACGCCACGCTGACGTACTGGACGTTCGCCAAGCCGCACTACGAGGCCTACCAGAAGGCCCTGCCCGCCTTCGAGAAGGCGCACCCGGGCGTCACGGTCGATCTGGAACTCGTCTCCAACACGGCCCTGGCGCAGCGCCTCCAGGCCGCCCTGCTGGCGAACCTGGACGTGCCGGATTTGTGCGAAGTCGAGATCAGCCAGGCCGGGAGCCTGTTCCGGGGTCCCCAGAAGGACATCGGCTTCACGGACCTGACCGACCGGCTGCACCAGACCGGGCTTTACGACCAGATGGTGCAGGCGCGGTTCTCGCCCTACACCAGCCGGGGCCGCATCTACGGCCTGCCCCATGACGTCCACCCCATCCAGATCGCCTACCGGCGGGACCTGTTCGAGAAGCTGGGCATCGACCCCAACAAGCTCAAGACGTGGGACGAGTTCATCGCGGCCGGGCGCCGCGTGACCGTCCCCGGCAGCCGGTACATGATCCAGCTCTCCGACAGCGACGCCGGTCTGGGCCTGGAAGTCGTCCTGTTCCAGCGCGGCGGCGGCTACTTCGACCCCGCCGGCCGCTGCATCATGGACAACGACATCGCCATCCAGACGATGAAGTGGTACGTGCCGCTCGTGGCCGGGCCGCACCCGATCGGCCGGGACATCGGCGGCGTCTCCGGCCAGTTCCTGACGCAGTCGGTGGAGAACGGCTACCTGCTCAGCCTGATCTGCCCGGACTGGCGCTGCAAGGGCATCGAGGACGACATGCCGCGCCTGTCCGGCAGGATGGCGCTGATGGACCTGCCGACGGTCGCGCCGGGCGGCAGCCCGACCAGCACCTGGGGCGGCACGATGGTGGGAATCACCAAGCACTGCAGGCATCAGGAACTGGCCTGGGAGCTGGCCAAATATTTCTACACCGACCCGGCGCAGCTCGTGGACCGCTACCGGAACCTGGAAATCATCCCCCCGTTCAAGGCGGCGTGGAATCAGCCCGTCTTCCAGGAGCCGCACGCCTACTGGAGCGGCCAGAAGATCGGGGCGCGCTACGTCGCCCTGGCGCCCGACGTCCCGTTCCAGTACACCAGCCCGGCGATCGTCACGGCCAAAAACAAGTTCAGCGAGGCGATGGTCTCCTGCATCCAGTATTACGACGCGCATGGGGACGCCGGCTTCGAGCCGTTCATCCGCGCCCGGCTGAAGCGCAGCGCCGACGAAGTGCGCGCACTCCTGCGGAGGGACCCCTATTGAGCACCGTCCCCGTCAAGCCCGTCGCCCCGGCATCGCGGCCGGCGGCCCAGGCGCCGCGCTGGTTCACCCTCCAGCACAAGCTGGCGCCGTACCTGTTCGTGGCGCCTTTCGTCCTGCTCTTCCTGACGTTCGGCCTGTGGCCGATCCTCAAGAGCCTCATCCTTGCGTTCTACGCGACGAACGGGCCGAAGAGCGACGTCTTCGTGGGGTGGAACAACTTCCGCTTCCTGTTCGCCGACCAGTCGTTCCATACCGCCGTCTGGAACACGGCGGTCTATGCCTTCTGGTCCGTCTTCCTGCAGCTGCCGCTGGCCCTGGGGCTGGCCCTGCTGCTCAACCAGCCCTGGCTGCGCGGGCGCGACTTCCTGCGCCTGGCGTTCTTCTCGCCCAACCTGCTCGGGCAGGTGTTCGTCGGCGTGCTGTTCTCGGTGCTCTTCATGCCGCAGTACGGGCTGGTCAACCGGGCCGTCCACGCGCTCGTGCCTGGGTTCTCGGTAGACACCGAATGGCTGTCCAACCCGAACTGGGTCATGCCGGCGCTGGTGCTGGCGTCCCTGTGGATGTACGTCGGCTTCAACATGATCTATTTCCTGGCGGCCCTGCAGGCCGTGGACCGGGACCTGTATGAGGCGGCGATGGTGGACGGGGCGAACGCCTGGCAGCAGTTCCGGGCGGTGACGCTGCCGGGCATCCGGCCCGTGGCGACGTTCGTGCTGGTGACGGCGACGATCGGCTCGTTCCAGTTGTTCGAGCTGCCCTACATCATGCTGGGCAACGGCGGCGGACCCGACAACGCCGGGCTGACCATCGTCTCGTATCTGTACATGAACGGGTTCCTGGTCGGGGACCTGGGCTATGCGTCGGCGGTCGGCTGGACGCTGGCGCTCGGCCTGCTCGTCATCAGCCTGTTCCAGATGCGGGCGACCGGGACGTGGAAGGGGGCCGACTAAGATGGGCATGCGCGCGCGGGCCGGGCTGAGCCGGTCCCTCATCATCCTGCTGCTGCTGGTGTCGGCGGCCGTCGCCCTGATGCCGCTCGTGTGGCTCGTGGCGGCGACCACGAAAGGCCCCGACGACCTGTTCCACTACACGTTCTTCGCGCCCCGCTTCTCGGCGGCCAACTTCCGCGACCTGTTCACCAAGGTCCCGTTCCTGCGCTACATGATCAACAGCGTCTACGTGACCGGCGCGACCGTGATCGTGCAACTGTTCTTCTCGTCCCTGGCGGGCTTCGCGCTCGCCAAGTACGAGTTCGTCGGCAAGAAAGTCGTCATGGTCATCATGCTGACGACCCTGCTCATCCCAGGGCAGGTGGTGATGGCGCCGCTGTACGAGCAGTTGTATCATCTGGGCCTGGTCGACACGCGGCTGGGCCTGATCATTCCGGGCGCGGTCAGCGTCTTCGGCATCTTCCTGTTCCGCCAGTCGATCCTGCAGGTCCCCGACGAGCTGCTGCAGGCGGCACGCCTGGACGGCTGTTCGGAGTTCCGCATCTACTGGGACATCGTGATGCCGGTCTCGCGGCCCATGATCGGCGCGTTCTGTCTGATCAGTTTCATGGGCGCGTGGAACAACTTCCTGTGGCCGCAGGTCCTGCTCCACCACGACGACAAATTCACCCTGCCGATCGCGCTTAACCAGATGATCGGCATCTACGGCAACCAGTACGGGATGCTGATGGCCGGCACCCTGGTCAGCGTCCTGCCCGTGGTCATCCTGTTCCTGCTGCTCCAGCGCGAATTCGTCGCCGGGCTGACCGCCGGGGCCGTCAAAGGCTGACCGCGACACGGAACGGAAGAGGTCTTCATGCAGCCCCTGATGCGACCCCGGATTGGCCGGAGCGCCCGGCTCACGATGGCCGTCCTGGCCGCTGCGGCGGCGGCGACCGCCGCACAGGCGCAGGCGGGGTTCCCCGACAGCCTCCGCCGCGATTCGGACGACGGGACCGTCCCGTTCCGCGTCGGGACCGCCGTCACGCTGCAGGGCGCCAAGTCTCTGTACCCCGTCAACGGCTATCAGCCGGGGCTGCTGACGCACTCGGCGCGGGACCGGGCGTATCAGGCCCTCATCCGGGGACAGTTCAACCAGATCGAACCCGGCAACGAGCTGAAGATGATGAGCCTCTGGACCGGCGGGGCCGAGCGCGTCGACGGCCACTACGTCGCCAGGACCAACCTGAACGACGCGGACGGGCCGCTGAGGCAGGCCTGCGCCTGGGCCGAGGCGCAGCGCCCACGCCTGACCGTGCGGGGCCACTGCATGGTGTACCACCAGGACTACACGCTGCCGACCTTCCCGGCGGGCCGGCCGCCGCTGTTCGTCCGCGACGCCGCCGGCAGGCGGGTCCTCGGCCCCCCCTACACACCCGACGGCCTGCGCGGCCTGCTCCAATCCTACGTGCGGCAGGTCGTGGACGCCACGATGGCTCAGAACGCCCTTTCCCGCGCGCGCGACGGCTACAAGGTGATCGCGACGTGGGACGTCACCAACGAGGTCGTCAGCGAGGACGCGGGGGACGCCGAACTGCCGGGCCTGGGCTTCGCGTACCGGCGGAACGACCCGTGGTACAACAACGGCCCGCGCGGGGCGGACGGGGCCGCCGGCTATGACTACGTCAGCGACCTCTACCGCTGGGCGGCCCAGGAGATGACAAAGGACGTCGGCAGGACCGCCGGCGGCCGGAAGATCACCGCCGCCGACCGCTTCGAGCTGTACTACAACGAGTACAACCTGGAATGGAGTCCGTCCAAGATGACGCACGTCCTCAACATGATCCGCCACATCCGCCGGGGCGGCGGGGAAGTGGACGGTCTGGGCTTCCAGACGCACATCCTGGCGAACGGGCTGGACGCGGAGCGGTTCGACGCAGACACCCGCGCGGCCATCACAAGCGGCCTGCGCTTCAGCGTGACCGAGGCCGACTGCGCGATAAGAAATCCCCCCGCCGCCGCCGATCCGCCGCTCGCCCGGCAGCAGGCCGATCAGGGCCGGGAGTACGCGGAGGTGGTGGGCCTGTGTCGGAAGCACGAGACCTCCTGTGACTGCTTCCAGGTCTGGGGCGCCACGGACGACGGCTCGTGGCTCCAGAACCAGGAAGCGACCCCGGTCACGCGCTGGGTCGCGGACACGCGCCCCGGCCCCACACACGGCCGGGCCGGCTACTGGCCCAAGGAGGGGCAGTCCGACACGCAGACCCGGTCCGACCCCGTCACGGACGCCGGCCACGCCGTCAGCGACGCCTTCCACCGC
>CAXUCQ010000208.1:0-5688 GCA_964249295.1 uncultured Armatimonadales bacterium
CGAGAACGCCCCCCGCAGGCCGCGCCCGTCCGGGTGGTACCGTCCGCACTAGCCGGGTGGCGTCACCAGCGGCGGTCGATGTTGTAGGCGTCCAAGACGGCGTCCGCGGAGACGAGCGGCATCGGATCTGTCAGGCTTTGGGCGACCAGAAGGCGGTCGAAGGGGTCGCGGTGGTGGAACGGGAGCGTGGAAACGCGGGCCGCGTGGCGCAGTTCAAGCGGCAGCAGTCGTATTCTGTTGCGGGCGAGTTGTTCCGCGAAGAACGTGTCCAACGGCTGTGTCAGCGCCAGCTTGCCGGTGCTGACTTTAATGGCGATTTCCCAGACGCTCGCGACGCTGAGCCAAATCTCGTTCGTCGGCTCCTCGATCAGCAAGCGTGCCGCCGCACTCAACTGCGGGCTGTTCCAGACGAACCAGAGGAAGGTATGCGTGTCCAGCAGAAAACGCATCACGTATAGTCCTTGAAGTCGTCAAGTGGAGCATCGAAGTCGTCCGCCATGTAGAGAATTACGTCTTTCGCACTGCCGGGCTGGCGGCGGGGCGCGGCGTCGTCCACAGGGACGATCTTGGCGACCGGAGCGCTATCGCGCGTGATGATGATCTCCTCGCCGCCCTGCGCGTCGGCGATCAGTTCCGAAAGCCGCGTGCCGGCGTCTTCCAAAGCGACCTGTGTCATGCCGCACCTCCAGCGCCGATTATACCAGAAACGGGCGCAAACGGGCGGGGCTAGAAGCGCCAGTCCATGTCCGCTAGAAGCGCCAGTCCATGTCCGCTAGAAGCGCCAGTCCATGTCGGCGGCGGGGAGGCGGCGGTAGGTCCAGTTGAGCTGGCGCTCGGTCAGGCGGCAGTCGACGAACCACCAGGGGTAGGCCAGCGGGTCGTGGATGCGGAACGTCTCGCGGTAGGACTGGATGGCGGGGAAGGCGGCGCAGAAGCCGCACCGGTTCAGGGTCAGGAACAGTGAGACCAGGCGGACGCGCAGCTTGACGGCCTGGGCGTTCTCCAGGGGGATGGAGAACGTGTCGCCGAGCGCGAACTGCTCCCGCTGGGCCAGGTGCAGGCCGATGGTGTCGATGGCTTTGAGGATGCCCATCTTGTCGGGGATGGCGGCGTCCGAGAGGTTCGAGGCCAGCGACATGACGAACCGCTCGATGCTGTCCGCCCACCCCGCCTCGACCTTCTGGGCGATTCGGACCAGCTCGCCCCAGGATTCCGCCCGGCCCAGATGCTCGCGCAGGGAGTTCTCGGCCCGCGCCCAGCGCTGCTGCCCGCGCCTGGGCAGCCGCGCCATCGCGGGCGGCGGACACAGGCGGCAGGCGCTCCCCCGCGCCCCGAGCAGGCGGCTGTAGGCGAATTCCAGGCGCATCGGCGTGGCGCGCGGGTCGAGCAGGTCTTCGACCAGCCGGGCGTAGTCATCCACCAGGAACGCCAGCGCGTCCAGGGACATCTCCTGGGCCTCGGCCTGGGCGCGCAGCCGCCGCGCCCGGTCGAGACAAGGCTCCGTCGTCATCTCCATCGCAGGCGTCATCGGTGTCGCGTCCCCCTTGCCAGGTCGTGCCGGTTTCATTATCGGCGCGTCCCGCTGGGCCGGCTCACGGCAAAAACGCCGGAACCGCAGGCGATTGGCGCGGACGAGACGGGGGCGTGGGCAGTGGTCATGGCCGTTGTCGCCCTCTCGGTGGCGTGGACACCGCCCGTCCCCGGCGCGGCGTTGAAGTCGAAGCGCGTGTAGCGGTCCTCCTCGTCCGGGGTCAGGTAGAGCCAGCCGCCGTTCGAGTTGAGGCTGCGCAGGTCGCCGTCGGCGTCATACGCGAGCGCCTTGCTGCCGGACAGCTTCGGTCAGGGCAGGATGTCCTGCCACTGCTGGGCGGGGGTGAAGCGGGCGAGGTGACCGACGTTCGTCGTGGCGATCAGGACGTCGGCCCCAGGCATCTCCCACTGGCGCGTGTCGAGCGTCAATGCCTGCGCCGCGAGAATGACGTCGACGTCGAGCGCGTGCCGATCCGCCGTGGCACGGCCCGCGCGCCGCACATCCGCCCAGAGGTGGGCGGCCTGGAGCATGGCGGCGGTCGTCAGGGGCAGGTAGTAGCCGCTGTCTTTGATACGGTCGAGGACTTGGACCTGCTTTGACTTCGTCTCACCCCCCAGAAGGAGTTCCCGGCGGTGCTCATAGTCGATGATCTCCGGGACCAGCGCCGCGTGGCCGGCCTGGAGAAGACGGCGGTGCCACTCCTGGCAGGCGAGGGCTTCCGGCCCGGCCTTGGGGTGGGTGACGAGGCCGAGCGGCCCGCTGTCCAGCAGGATGATGGTCGGGGACAGCAGGGTGCTCATGCGGGGTTGTCGCCCTGGCCGAAGATGCGGCGCTGGCCGGGGCGGTCGGCGTCGATGACGCTCTTCAGGTAGTCCAGCCCGTCGCGCTGCTCATCAGCGGTCCCATACTTGTCCGTGTGGGCGAGGTCGTCCAGCAGTGCGAGCATGGCCTTGCGGTCGGGCTGCGGCCGGGCCGCTGGGGCCGTCCCTGGGGCGCGTGGCGGCAGAATCGTCTGCTGGAGCAACCCTCGCAGGTAGTCGTCGGGCGCGAGTCCGTTCTCCTGTGCCTGCCGCGCGACTTCTGACTCTTGTTCGGGTGTGAGATCGAGTTTGACGGTCATGCCGCGTCCTCCTTTGCGTGCGTCCTTCGCGTCCAGTATAGCAGGGCCGCGCGGGGCCTGTCAAACGGGGGCCGTCGGCGCTGTGGCGGGCGAAGCGGGCGCCCAGGCCGTTGTACTGCTCCGTCGCGTAGACGCTGCCCTGTCCCGGCCCGGTGTTGAAGTCGAAGCGGGTGTAGCGGTCCTCCTCGTCGGGCGTCAGGTACAGCCAGTTGCCGTTGAATCTGTGTAAATTGGCTTGGTCTGTAAACCTTACAGAAGGTAAAGGGTACGCTTGACGATTTTGTAGTCACTTTTCCTGATGACGTACAGGGCTTGTTGCCCGAAGTAGGTCACGCCGTCCATCATAGTCTCACCCGCGGGAACGATGGGGTAACGCTGCTTGGGGAGGAAATACACGTAGTAGTCGTGGGCGTCCTCGCTGACGTAGACCGCAAGGTAGCGATCCAAGTCTTTTTTGCCGCGCGGGACTTCCGGGGCCTTCTGGAAAGCGTCCCAGGCGACCGCGTATGCCTTCAGAAACGTGGCCTTCATCTCCACTGGCGATGAAGACTGCGGCGGGAAGCAAGTGCGCCGGATCAGGCCGAGCGGCATATGTAGGACGTTGCGATTCCTGTCAAACCGGACGCCGTCAAGCTCTGTGGCCCCGGCAGCGGCAGCGAGTGTCCCCGCCGGGTGCGCGAGCGCGGCCAGGGCGAGGAGCATCAGGGCGAGGAACATGAGGGGAAGGAGTCGGTGGCGCATGGGCGTCGATTCGCCACCGGCGCGGCGGATTCCTGCGGCCAGAGTCCCTCCCCCGCCTCGGCGGGACGCGGGAGAGGCCCACGCGCCAGGGACAAGCCGCCTCGTTTATGGGGCGGTTGTTGGCCCCATTGACTCCGCCGGCCCCGATGCGCTATACTCTCCGCACTAGCGGCCGTGATGAGGAAGAGTAGGCGGAACGCCGCCGCGCCAGAGAGGGATGCCCCGCGCTGCAAAGCGCGGGCGCTGCAAGCATCCTCGCGGAAGCACCGCCGAAGGTCGCCCCGGAGCCGTTTCCGAGAATGAGTGTCCACGCCGCCCCCCGACCGTAGGGGCGACCCGCTGGGTCGCCCTCCTGCTCCCCCATTATTGGGGGCCGGGGGGCCGCTGTGGAAAGCAAGGTGGTACCGCGCGTCGCGCCGTCAAAAGCCCCCGCGTCCTTGCGACACGCCTGCCAAGGCCGTCGCATGGATGCGGGGGCTTTTGCGTTCCCAGAAAGGGGCCTCACTCATGGACAAAGGATACGAACCGCAGGGCGTCGAAGCGCGCGTCTACGCCGAGTGGGAAGCTGGCGGCTACTTCCATGCCGCACCCACGCCCGGCAGGCCCAAGTACAGCATCACCATCCCGCCGCCCAACGTCACCGGCAGCCTGCACATGGGCCACGCGCTCAACCACTCCATCCAGGACGCGCTGGGCCGCTGGCACCGGATGCGCGGGTTCACGACGCTCATCCTCCCCGGCACGGACCACGCGGGCATCGCCACCCAGACCGTGGTCGAGAAGGAGATCGCCAAAGAGGGCTTGACACGCTATGACCTGGGCCGCGAGGCGTTTGTCGAGCGCGTCTGGGCCTGGCGCGAGCAGTACGGGCAGCGCATCATTTCGCAGCTCAAGCGCCTGGGCTGCTCCTATGACTGGCAGCGGCTGCGGTTCACGCTCGACGAGGGCTACGCCGAGGCCGTCCTGGAAGCCTTCGTGCGCTTCTACGACCAGGGATTAATTTATCGGGGCAAGCGCCTGGTCAACTGGTGCTGCTACCACCGCACGGTCATCTCCGACATCGAAGTGGAGGAAGAGGAACAGGCCGGGCATCTGTGGCACATCCGCTACCCCTATGCCGACGGCTCGGGCCATGTGACGGTCGCCACGACCCGGCCCGAGACCATGCTCGGCGACGCCGCCGTGGCCGTCAACCCCAAAGACGAGCGCTACGATGGCCTGGTCGGCAGGATGATCGCCCTGCCGCTCTCCGACCGCCTGATTCCCCTCATCGCCGACGACTACGCCCAGGCCGAGTTCGGCACGGGCGCGGTCAAAGTCACGCCCGCGCACGACCCCAACGATTATGAGGCCGGGCTGAGGCACGATCTGCCGCAGATCACCGTGATCGGCTTCGACGGCGCGATGACGCCCGAAGCGGGCGAGCGCTACGCCGGCCTGGACCGCGCCGAGGCCCGCAAGCTCGTCGTGGCCGACCTGGATGAGTTGGGCCTGCTGGAGAAAGTCGAAGACCACCCGCACCGAGTCCCGACCTGCGAGCGGTGCCACACGACCATCGAGCCGCTGCTGTCCGACCAGTGGTTCATGAAGATGGCCGGAACGCCGATTGTGAGTAAAGCCGTCGAAGCCGCCGAAGACGGGACGGTGAGGTTCGTCCCCGAGCGCTACCAGAAGACGTATCTTGCCTGGATGGGCGGCATCCGCGACTGGGCCTTGTCGCGCCAGTTGTGGTGGGGCCACCGCATCCCCATCTATTACAGGCCCGACGGCTCCCACGTCGCCGCTAAAAATTGGGCCGAGGCCGTCGCCCGCGCCGGCACCGACCAGCTCACCCAGGACGAGGACGTGCTCGATACGTGGTTCTCTTCTGCCCTGTGGCCCTTCGCCACGATGGGCTGGCCCCGAGCAACGCCCGACCTGGCCTATTTCTACCCGACCGACGTGCTGACCACCGACGCGACAATCCTGCGCCTGTGGGTGGCCCGCATGATCATGACCGGCGAAGAGTTCATGGGCCGGGAGCCGTTCCGCGACGTGTACATCCACGCCACCGTTCTGGACAAACGGGGCCGCCGCATGTCCAAGTCACTCGGCAACGGCATCGACCCCGTGGAGATGATCGACAAGTACGGCGCCGACGCCCTGCGCTTCTCGCTGCTGCGCCTGGCCTCCAAAGGCCAGGACATCCGCTTCGACGAAGGCCGCCTCCCGGACGCCCGCAACTTCGCCAACAAACTGTGGAACGCGGCGCGGTTCGTCAGTATGAATCTGGGTGAAGTGGCCCTCACCCCCCCCG
>CAXUCQ010000209.1:0-5682 GCA_964249295.1 uncultured Armatimonadales bacterium
TGGCGGGGGGCGAGGGGACGCGCCTGCGCCCCCTGACCTCCAACCGCCCCAAGCCCCTGGTCCCCATCCTCAACAAGCCGTGCATGCAGCACAGCATCGAGCTGCTCAAGCGCGCCGGCATCACCGACATCGTCGTCACGCTCTACTATCTCGCCGACGAGATCCAGGGCTACTTCGGCGACGGCTCGGAACTGGGCGTCAACCTGATCTACACGATCGAAGACACGCCTTTAGGGACGGCGGGCAGCGTCAAAAAGGCCGAAGAGTTCCTCAAAGACGACACGTTCATCATCGTCTCCGGCGATGCCCTGACGGACATGGACGTTGAGAAGGCGCTCGCCTACCACCGGGAGAAGCAGTCCATTGCGACTCTTGTTTTACAACACGTCGACAACCCCCTGGAATTCGGCGTCGTCATCACCGATGACGAAGGCCGGATCCGGCGGTTTCTGGAAAAGCCGTCCTGGGGCGAGGTCTTCTCGGACACCGTCAACACGGGCATGTATATCTTAGAGCCGACCGTTTTCGACTACATGAAGCCCGAGAAGAGCTACGACTGGTCCCAGGACATCTTCCCGCAGATCTTGTCGGAAGAAAAGCCGATGTTCGGCTACGTCATGGGCGAGTACTGGACCGACGTCGGCTCCTTGCAGCAGTACCGGCAGGCGCAGTACGAGATGCTGGGCGGCAAGACCACGCTGCCCAACGAAGGGCGGCGCGAGGGCGGCGCAGTGTGGATCGGCGAAGGGACCGAGATCGACCCGACGGCGCAGATCGTCGCCCCGGTGCTGGTCGGCAAGAACTGCCGCATCAACGCGGGCGCTCATGTCGGGCCGGACACGGTGATCGGCGACAACTGCCTGATCGAAGAAGGCGCGATCCTGCAGCGGGCCATCGTCTGGGACAGCAACTACATCGGCAAGCGCACTCAACTGACCGGGTGTACCGTCTGCTTCCGCAACACCATCAAAGACGACGTGACCGTGCAGGAAGGTGCGGTCGTCGGCGACCGCTGCCACATCGAGAGCGGCAGCGCCCTGCGCCCGCTGATCAAGCTCTGGCCGGACAAAGTGATCGAGGCGGGCAGCGTCGTCACCATGTCGCTGATCTGGGGTTCCAAGTGGCAGGGGGCCTTGTTCCGCGACCTGGGCGTGTCGGGAATCGCCAACGTCGAGATGACGCCGGACTTTGCGACCAAGTTGGGCGCGGCCTACGGCGCGTTTTTGAGAAAAGGCTCGACAGTCATCACGAGCCGCGACTCGACTCTGGTCTGCCGGATGCTCAAGCGCGGCCTGCTGGCGGGCCTGGTCTCGGTCGGCGTCAACGTGCTGGACGACGAGAACATGCCCCTGCCGATCGCGCGGCATTCCATCCGGGCCAACAGCGCGGCGGGCGGCATCCACGTCCGTCTGACGCCCGAAACGCCCAGCCTCGCCTCGGTCGAGTTCTTCGACAAAAACGGCATCTATCTTTCCACCAACGGCCAGCGCAAGATCGAGACGATCTTTTACCGCGAAGATTTCGGGCGGACGCCCGCCGACGAGGTCGGCGCGATCAACTACACCTCCCGCGTCGTCGAGCAGTACAGCCAGGACTTCTTCCGGCAGCTCAACGCGGAGGCCGTCCGCAAGCGCAGCCCCCGCGTCGTGGTGGACTACGGCTACAGCCGCCTGTCGGGCATCCTGCCGCAGATGCTGGGGCAGCTCGAGGCCGATACGGTCGCGCTGAACGCCTACACCGACGCCAAGAAAGCGCCCAAGTGCTACGATGAGCGGCGGCCACTGCTGGAAACGCTGTCGACGATCGTCACCACCCTCAAGGCCGACCTGGGCGTTCTGCTGTGGGACGACGGGGAGCGCCTGACCGTCGTGGACGAGACGGGCCACGTCCTGACCGGCGGCGA
The DNA here is from genome assembly GCA_964249295.1 of uncultured Armatimonadales bacterium. Taxonomy (GTDB): domain Bacteria; phylum Armatimonadota; class Armatimonadia; order Armatimonadales; family Capsulimonadaceae; genus CAZZVX01. Next base: position 1,904 of record CAXUCQ010000209.1, read on the forward strand.
CCTGCTGGCGGCGTTCGCCCTTCTGGTCGCGAGCGCGCAACCGGGCGCGCAGGTCGCGGTCCCGGTCACCGCGCCGACGGCCATCGAGAAGATCATGGACGCGCACGGCGGCGGCGTGACGCGCACCAAGACCGACGTGCGGGCGCTGATGGGGACCGCTGCGGAGAGCAAGGAAGGCATCGCGCTGGCCGCCGACAGCAACGGCGGTCTGGTCTTCCCCCAGTTCCACCCGGCCTTCGACGGCCTGTTCGCCTTCGCCAAGATGCTGGAAATGCTGGCGATCCAGGACACGACGCTGAGCCGGGTCCGCGCGGCCCTGCCCGCCTACCACATGGCGTCCGAGACCGTCGCCTGTCCCTGGGAGATCAAGGGCCGCATCATGCGGCATTTGATGGAAGACACGAACGGGCAGCGCGCGGAGATGCTCGACGGCATCAAGATCTTCCGCGACGACGACGCCTGGACTCTGATCCTGCCCGACGCCTCCGAGCCGTCGTTCCGCGTCTACGCCGAGGCGCCCAGCCAGGACCAGGCCAGCGAGATGGTCCACCGCTACGTCATGCGGATCGGCGCGCTCAAAGGGGAATGAGGCCAAATGCAGCCGCCGGCATTTGCCGGCGGCTGTTTTTCTAGGCCGATGCCTGTATCTGAAGATGCGCCAGCAGCTCAGGATAGGCCGAAAAGACGAAGTCCGGCTGCGTCGCATGCAGCGTGGCGAAGTCGTAGAAGCGGGTGTGCTGCTCCGGCAGGAACAATGCCGTCCTGGTCCCGGCGGCGTGGCCCGCGACGACGTCCGCCGTGTAGTCCCCGACAAACAACGTCCCTTCGGCACTGCGCCCCAGTTGCTGCAGCGCCTTCAGGACCGGCTCGGGGTGCGGCTTGAAGTGCGTGATGTCGTTCCCGGTCACGACCGCGCGGAAGTAGTGTCTGATGCCCGTCCGCTCCAGCGCGTTCATCACGGGCGGCTTCGGCGAGGAGGTGACAAGCCCGACCGCCAGATTCTGCGCCTGACAGTGTGCCAGCACCTCTCGGACGCCGGGGAACAAGCGGGGCGCGTCAAAGGCGAGCGCCAGGCCGTCATGCACGTGCCGCTCAAACTCCGGCGCGGACGGCAGGTCGAACTCCTGCACGACCGTTTCATAGGGGCGATAAAAGATGCGGCGGATGATCGTTTCTTCGGGCAGCTCGCGCCCGTATTGCGCGAGGGCATGGTGGAACGCCTGCAGCCACAGTTCCAGCGACGGCGTCAGGGTGCCGTCGAAGTCGAAAAGGATGGTTTGGTAGGTCATAGAGGCCTATTGTGGCACATCGCAGCCGATGAACGCGCAAAAAAAGCCCCGTCCCTGGGGAGTTCCCAGGAACGGGGTGGAAAAGAAACACGATGACAGAAGCAACTCTGTACTCTTTATTCTGGTCATCCCTCGGCGCGTCTACACTGTGAGGGATACCGGGATTGGGCGCGGCATCAGAGCGACGGCCTGCGCGGGCGTGTCAACCACCGACACCAGGGCCAGGTGCCTCGGCTCCACGGGCAGTGTCCGGGAGCAGGCGTTCAGCCAGGGCAGCCAGGTTTCGCGCCCGACCAGGACCAAGGGGCGCGGGGGCAAGGCCCGCGTCATCAGCTTGTTCCACACCAGAGTCACCTCGACCAGCGTCCCGACCCCGCCGCGCACGGCGATGTAGCCCGCCGAGTTCTGAATCAGGCCCTGCAGGCGCGCGTAGAAGTTTTCGGTCGAACGCTCCTCGCTCAGATAATCGTTGATCTGGGACGTGAGTTGGGTCAGCGTGACGCCGATCACATGGCCGCCCGATTCACGCGCCCCCTGCGAGGCCGCCGCCATCGTCCCCTGGTAACCGCCGGTGCAGACGGCGAACCCGGCGTCCGCGAGCAGGCCGCCTAGCTCCCGCGCCTGAGACCACTCTTCAGAATTGGGGCTGCATTGCGAGCCGCCGAAGATCGAGACGATCGGCGTCGAAGTTTCCATAGTCCTTTATCAGACCTGCTGCATAAATCCCCAGGACTGAAGTCCTGGGCTGCAAAGTGCATCCTGCCCGCCTCCGCGGTCGCAAGAGCAGCCCGTTCCGACGCCGGGGAAGGCAGGCAATATGCCTTCCCTATCTCAGGACCTCAGTCCTGGGGACTTGTGCAAGCGGTCTATCCTTCTTGCTGCCGGGATTGCGCCCGTTCCTGGTGCTGCCGCTTGAGGCGCTGGTAGTCCGGGTCTTCTTTCGCCAGCAGCCACTTCTCGCGGAAGACGGCGGCGGCCTCGGCCTTGACGGGGTCCGGCGCGGAGGGCAGGACGTCGCGGCCCCACGCGCCGCTTTCGCCCCGGTGTTCGGCCGGGACCGGCCCGTCGTATTTGTGGCCGCCCTTGTGGTTGGCGTAGCGCCGAGCGCGGGTGACGCCCATCTGCAGGAACTTGCGGGCCATGTCCATGCCCACGAAATCCCCGGCGGCTTTGTAGTCCAGAAAGAGCGCGTAGATCTTGGCCGAAGATGAGCGGGCGATGTCGGGCGTCTTGAAGCGCCAGAAGGGCAGGATCTCGCTTTTGTACGGCTCGACCGTGAGGACGCCCTGTTCGCCGACGCCCACTTGGTAGAGGTCCGGGCGGGCGCGGTAGTCGATGTCCGGGTCGTGGAGGCGTTGAAGCGGCATGGGGTGCAATCAGGCCGATGCGAGGGCGCGCAGGGCGGTCAGGCAGCCCCACAGCGAGGGGCGCGGCTTGGACGAGCGGCCCCCGAGCGAGCGGACGCCGTTCAGGACGAACCGGACGAGCAGGCTGAGCGAGATGATCGCCTTCAGCAACCCCATGCGTCCGCGCGTCGGCTGATACTGGCGTCGGTAGAAGCGGCACAGGGAACGGCACCAGTCGGCGTTGGCCTTGTCCGGGGCGAGACCGGCGCTCTGCTGGCCGTAATGGACGATGCTCGCCGTCGGGAGGTAGTAGATCTTCCAGCCGGCGTCGTCGATCCGGCGGCACCAGTCCGTCTCCTCCAGGTACATGAAGTAGCCTTCGTCCATCAGCCCGACCGCGTCTAGCGCGGCGCGGCGGACCATCAGACAGGCCCCCAGCAGGTGTTTGACGACCGTCGGCTCCGCCGTCTCCGACAAGGACTGCTCGTGGCCGCGCACCCAGCGGCGGACGCCGGGGATGCGCCAGAGGTACAGTGCGTCCGCCGCCAATGTCGCCAGTGACGGGTAAAAGTTCCAGGACGAACGCTGCGTCGTGCCGTCCGCGTTCTCCAATCGGCAGCCGACGGCGCCGGCAGTTGCATGGGCGTCCAGGAAGCGCACCATCGCCGACAAACTCCCGTCCTTCACCGTCGTGTCGGAGTTGAGGAGCAGGACGTGGCGGCCCTCCGACTGCCGCAGGGCCTGGTTGTTCGCCCGCGCGAAGCCGACGTTCTCGGCGTTGGCGATCAGGCGGACGTGCGGGAAGTCTGCGGCGACCATGGCGGCGGAGCCGTCCCGTGAGGCGTTGTCCACGACCCAGACCTCCGCCGCGTGTTCGGGGTCGATGCCGCGCGGCACGGAGGCGAGACAGTCGCGCAGCAGGGCGCGCGTGTTCCAATTGACGATCACCACGGACAGGTCCGGGGTCGCGGCGGGTGAGGCGTCCAACATAAACCCTATTATGGCCGGATTACCGAAAAACAAGAAGCGGGGGGCGGCTGATGCCGCCCCCCGCTTTCGACACTCCGTATCGGGATGACAGGATTCGAACCTGCGACCCCCGGGCCCCCAGCTCGGTGCGCTAACCAAACTGCGCTACATCCCG
>CAXUCQ010000210.1:0-5676 GCA_964249295.1 uncultured Armatimonadales bacterium
GATGCTGTTCCCCGCTTGCTTTCCCGCTCCAGGTGTCGTATAATAGAGCCACGCCTGCTCGGCATCCGGGCGCGGCAAAACGGCGCATTCGGACACCCATACTGCGTTGCGCGGCATACTAACAAGTTAGGCCGCTCTCACGCTAGCAAGTGCCAGTCCACAAAAGGAGAGACGTTGATGCAGATCCATGAGCCGTTGCTATTGGCGCTGGCTTGCGTCTTTGCGCTGTTAGTGGCTGTCTTATTGGCGGTCGGGGTGCGCTTCCTGGGGCGGCCCGCGCTGAAATACTACTGCATGGGGTTGACCTTCGTCCTGCTGGCGCTCGCGGAGGTGCCGCTGATCGCGGCGCTAGGGTTGCACGCCTTCGAGCCACACCGCCCGACGCTCACCGTCCTACCGCTGGTAGCCTTCAGCATGGGTCTGGTGACAGCCGCAGTAGTCACCATCGCGGCTCTCTGGCGCGTCAACCGGCGGGAAAGCCGTTCCGCCACGCTAGCCCAGTCGCTAGGGAAGACCCGCCACACGGGAGCGGCCTAACACGCGCTGCATCCGACGCCACACGGCGTTGCCTTATCCGGCTTCGCCACGCTCCGCTTGTCCAGGCCAGCGGGTCGCGCGGCTGAGCTTTGCCGTTATGCCGCAGAATATTGGCCGAGTATATGGCATGGTCGGAGGATACAGCCATGAGTTTAGGACGTGTCACGCGCAGGAAGATACTGAAGAAACAACGTCAGGAGCGGATCGCCGAGCGCGAGACGCAGTACGTTGACAACTATGTAGCAAAGCATCAGCCCAGGTCGAAGGCGGAACTAAAGGCGGAATTAGACAAGGCCAAAGCGAAGGCGAAGAAGGCAAAGGCAAAACTGTCTGCGCTATAACAACCGCTGTACCTGACGCCACACTGCGCTCCTCGTTCCTCGTCGCTCCGTGTGCCGCAGGTGAGCTTTGCCGTTGGGCCGCTGTCACGGTCCCGTTGCTTGTGTCGTGTGCGGCCTCAGCAGGGGGCCATAGAGGGGAAACGGGGTTGAGGCAACGGAGTTGAGGCAGTTGTGTTAATCAATCTTGGCAGGTTCATCAAGATCTGCCCCTGGTGCCAGCGAGTCTACTTCGATCAGGTGGCGAACCCGATCCCTGTGTGGCGGTGCCCGTACTGCCAACAGGACATCTCACTGCTTCCCTGCCCGCGTTGCGCGATGCCGTTCCCGCAGTACTTCTGGCGGTGCCCGTCGTGCGGCTGGAAGCAGCCGGGGTATGCCCTCACCCGCGGCTTGGCGGCCGTCGCCAGTCTGATTGCGCTGGCCTTCGCCGCGCACGCGATCTGGGCCGCCATGCGGTAAGAGGCCGGAAGGCATCACTTTGTTTGAAACGTCCCGCCGTGTGGCCCAACAAAGCGCTGCAAGGGACGCTCCTCGTTCCTCGTCGCGCCCCTGAGCGGGGCCGTTATACCGCACCAGCCTTTGCAAACACGATGACGGACGATCTACTTACCCACTTCGGGCGCTGGTTCGCGTCCAACAGCCAGTGGATGACAGAACAGCATCTGGTCTCTTGCCTATCCGAGCCATCGCGAACGGATAAGCCAGGACGGTATGCCGATATCGACGGGACGAAGATCACTGGCCGTGTTACTCTCTGGACTTCCGGCGAGTGTGACACCGAGGCGGTGTGGCTTGCCAGTGGTGATCGCCTCTTCTGGGAGCATGAGCGGGTGGCCTCCGCCGCTGAACTCGACGCGGCCCTTCACCGCTTCGTCCGGGGCCTGCTGAACGGTGCGGTATAACACCCGCTGCACCTGACGCGACACGGCGCTGTTCTTTCCGGCTTCGCGGGGCTTCACTTGCACAGAGCGGTTGCGGGCGCGGCTGAGCTTTTCCGTTAGGCGGCATCATATGACCAAGCCTAAATCATTATACGAATCGAACAACCCGGAGTCGTGGCAGTGGATAACAAGGTTCTATGAGGACATGGCAGCCCGCCCACACTGGCGGAGACTCCTGCCGCTCTTGCAATTGGTGAAGCAGGTTGCGGCGAGTGAATACGCTCAATCCTTCCGCGCGGGGCAGTCGCTGGACGGGCTGATGATCTCCACAGCGGCGAGGCATGGCCTGGGGCCTAGCGATGCTTACGTGTTCGTCAAGTCGCAGTGGAACTCGACGCTCTTCCGCGTCGAGTATTGGCCGGGCGATGATCGCGGCGAATGCGTAGAGGGCTACACCTGCGCTGCGGAAGAACTGTGGGACACACTGACCCCACCGCTTCGGCGTCTCTGGCACGAGACGCGGGGCGAGGATGCCGCCTAACAATCGCTGCACCTGATGCCACACTGCGCTCCTCCTGCGTCGTCGCTCCGTGTGCCGCAGGTGAGCTTTACCGTTCACGCGCATCACCAGCACGACAGGTAAGTCATCTCACAGGCGTGAACACACGATGAGAAAGATCAGGATCGCGGAACACATCTCGCTCGACGGCGTGATCCAGCCCGGCGGGCCGGACGAAGACAGCGAGTACGCGCATGGCGGCTGGACGGCGCCGTATCGAGGCGCGGCGGGGGCGGAGGCCGTCGCCGAGGCACAGGGCCAAGGCTTCGATCTGCTGCTGGGCCGCCGCACCTACGACCTCTGGGCCGGTTTCTGGCCGAAGGTCCAGGGCGGCCCGTTCGCGGACGGTCTGAACGCCGCGACGAAATACGTCGCCACCCACAGGCCGGACAGCCTCGGCTGGGGACCGGTCGGCGACCTGGGCGCGGACGTCATGGCGGGGGTCCGCCGCGTCAAGTCACAGGACGGCCCGGACCTGGTCGTTTGGGGGAGTGCGACGCTGACGTCCGCGCTGCTCGAGCAGGGGCTGGTCGACGAGGTCGTGCTGATGGTCTACCCGGTCCTGCTGGGCCGGGGCAAGCGCTGCTTCCCGGACAGCGCCGGCCCGCGCGAATTCGCTCTCGTCAGCACGAAGGCCATGCCGAACGGTGTGCTCATCAACACTTACCGACACGTCGGATCGGGGCAAGCCGAGTGAACCCGATGCCGCCGAAACGGGCGCTGCAGCGGACTGCCATGTCTTGACCGCGCGACGCCGGAAACGTCCCGCTGGCGACGCCCGTCTTCCTGTCGCTTGCTCCGGCGCGGCCCGTCCGCATGGTATACTAAGGCCATGCAAGAGTCCGACATCGCCGTGATCGGCGCCGTCTCGACAGAAGACTTCCACGGTTAGGGGATAATCATGGCCGCACAACTTCAGCCTGTGTCGTATGAAGCGAATCCGCAGCAGAGCGTCCCTGCGCGTGACCGCTTGCTGGCCGCGCTCGCCTCAGCGCCCCGCCTGACCGACGAAGACGCGGCCCAGATCAACCGGGCCATCCAGGAAGCACGGGAAACTTCGATTGCCGACGGACTTTCTAATCGACACTAATTCCGTGACGGCATTGGCGCATGGCAACACCGTCGCTTGGGGCCATGTGCGAAGCCTCACAGCGGGCGACGAACTTTACACATGCTTCATCGTCGCCGGCGAGCGGGAATACGGCATCCGTAACGCGCCCGGACGGCAGCGACAAACGTTGATACGGTCTGCGGGCGCACCGATCTTTGCGGCGCTTAGAGCCGTCTGGGACTCCTCACCCGCGATCACCCTGGAATACGGCCACATCACGGCCCATCTCCGGGTGACGGGGCAACTCATACCCACAAACGACACCTGGATTGCTGCGACGGCGCGTGTTTACGGGGCGACCGTGGTCACGACGGACCCACACTTCCGCCGCGTGCCGGGGCTGAACGTCGTCGATTGGACGCTGCCATAGGGCGGCGTCCGCATGGTATACTAAGACCATGCAAGAGTTCGACATCGCCGTGATCGGCGCGGGGTCCGCCGGGCCGAAGGCGGCCCGCACGGCGGCCCACCTGGGCGCCAGAGTCGTCATCTTCGAGGAATCGCTCATCGGCGGCGAATGCCTCTACACCGGCTGCGTCCCCTCCAAAGCCCTCATCCACTCCGCGACCCTCTGGAACCGCATCGGACGCGCCCCCGAGTTCGGCCTGCCTCGGATGGAAGGCGCGGCGGACTTCCGCGCCGTCATGAATCACGCCCGCCGCACCGTCGAAGTCGTCGGAAGCGGCAGCGCCGTCGACAGTTTCGCCCGCCAGGGCATCGCCACCGTCTGCGAGCGCGCCGCCTTCCTCGACCCCTTCACCGTCGAGACCGCCAAGACGCGCGCCCGCTACACAGCCAAGCAGTTCATCCTCTGCACCGGCTCGCGCCCCGCCGTCCCGCCCATCCCCGGCCTGGCCGAAGCGGGCTGTGACACCAACCAGACCGTCTTCGGCTACACCGACCTGCCCCAGCGCCTAGTCGTCCTCGGCGGCGGCCCCATCGGCTGCGAACTCGGACAGGTCTTCGCCCGCTTCGGCTCCCACGTCACCCTGCTCCACAACGGCGCGCGCCTTCTGGCCCGAGACGACCAGGACGCCGCCCGAGTCCTGCACGAGCAGCTGGAGCGCGACGGCGTCCGCATCGTCACCCACGCCCGCGTCGAGCGCGTCGCGCGTCGCGGCGACGAGAAAGTCCTGACCCTGGCGGACACGGGCGAAGAGATCGCCTGTGACGCCATTTTGGTAGCCACCGGGCGCAGCAGCAACGTCGAAGGCCTCCAGTTGGACGCCGCCGGCGTCCACTGCGAACCCGGCGCGCGCCTCAAAACCAACGCCCATATGCAGACCAATGTCCCGCATATCTGGGCGGCGGGCGATGTGACCTCCGAATACAAGTTCACCCATGTCGCCTCCTATGAAGGCGCGGTGGCCGCGTCCAATGCCGTGTCGGCCCTGCGCGGCGGAGACCCCTGCTGCCCCGCCGACTACCGCGTCATCCCGCGCGTCACCTACACCGACCCCGAAGTGGCGAGCGTCGGCCTCAGCCCCACCGTCGCCCACCTGAGCCACGGCGAGGACGCCGTCGAGGTGGCCCGCTTCCCGTTCGCCCACCTCGACCGCGCCATCATCGAGGGCGACACCCAGGGCTTCGTCCAGTTCGTCTCGCTCAAGCGCGACGGCACGATTTTGGGCGCGCAGATCGTCGGCGCCCACGCCGGCAGCCTCATCAGCGAGGTCTGCCTCGCCATGCGCGCCCGCCTGCCGGTCGGCGAGATCGCCCTGACCATGCACGCCTACCCGACCTTCCCCGAGGCCGTCGAAGCCGCCGCCTACGAGACCAGCCACGCCCCCCTGTCGCCCTGCATCCCGCGCGAGATGGGCCTGAGCGAAGAACCAACTTTGGACATCGGCACCCAGATGGCCGCCCTCTAGCGGGCAGCGTCATCTCTCTGCGCCTTCACGGGCGGGCAGTCTGCACTTCCCAGCCCAGGATTTCAATCCTGGGACTTCCGACCACCCAGGAGCAACAAGAACACCCATGGCAAGCCGCGTGACCCTCTACGGAAAACCCACCAGCGCCGACATCAAGCGCCTCAAGCGCGAGTTCAACGCCATGTACGTCGAGTACGACCAGGCCGACCCCGACAAAGATGACCGCGCCCGCCGCCGCCTGGCCGAACTCGTCGGCGACCTGAAGACCCTGCCCATCGTCGAGATCCTGCGCGCCGATGACTACGGCAGCCTGTTCCTGACCAACCCCGACGAGCCGACCCTGCGCCAGTCGCTCCAGTCCGAGAACATCCTCTCC
>CAXUCQ010000211.1:0-2937 GCA_964249295.1 uncultured Armatimonadales bacterium
TCACAGCCCGGTTGTGCTATAATAGAACCATCCCGCGCGCCGCGATGAAGGCGCGGATGGGTCCCATGCCGAAGCCGGACCCCGTTGGCACGGTTTGTGCAAGGATTGACGGTGGGACGCTTTCGCGCCCAAATCGCACTGCAGGAAAGACGTACCTGATGCCCGATCACGATATCGCCGTCTCCGTCCGGGGCTTGTCTAAAAGCTACACCATCGCCCACAACGCCCCCGCGCACACGACGATGGGCGAGGCCATCGCCCACACGCTGAAGAACCCCCGCCGCCGCGCCGCCGAGAAGGAAACATTCTGGGCCTTGCGCGACGTGGGGTTCGACATCCACAAGGGCGACGTGGTGGGCATCATCGGGCGCAACGGGGCGGGCAAGAGCACGCTGCTGAAGGTTCTGTCGCGCATCACCGAGCCGACGACCGGGCAGATCGACCTCTTCGGGCGCGTGGGCAGCCTGCTGGAAGTCGGCACGGGCTTCCACCCCGAACTGACGGGGCGCGAGAACATCTCCATGAACGGGGCCATCCTCGGGATGACCAAGCGCGAGATCGCGCGGCAGTTCGACGCCATCGTGGAGTTCGCCGAGGTGGCGCAGTTCCTGGACACGCCCGTCAAGCGCTACTCGTCGGGGATGTACGTGCGGCTGGCCTTCTCGGTGGCCGCGCACCTGAACCCGGAGATCCTGATCGTCGATGAGGTCCTGGCCGTCGGGGACGCCGAGTTCCAGAAGAAGTGCCTGGGCAAGATGCATCAGATATCGGAACAGGAAGGACGAACCGTCCTGTTCGTCAGCCACCAGATCGCGGCTGTTCAGAAGTTGTGCAACAAAGTCGTAGTGATGAGGCAAGGACAGATCGCCTATCACGGGGCTGTTGATGAAGGCGTTGCGGTGTATCTGGAGCAGACCAACCCTAACAACGGCTCAGGCACCATAGACCTACAGACTGTGAAGCGACATGTCGGCACCGGCGTCGTCAAGATCACACAATGCCGCCTGGTACATGATCGGCTTTCCAAAGCGGCGTTCGGCAACATCTTTCAGGTCGGGGAAAAGATCGGCATCACTGTGACGCTGCGAGCCGAAAGGCCTGTGACGGAGGTGAGCGTCGGCTTCGCCGTGCTGGACATAAATGGAACCGTGCTGTTCACGTCCCATCACGACGACCTGCTCGACGTCCATGATCTCCCCGCTGGGAGGTCGGTCTGTGAGGCCTGGATTGATCCAAACTACCTCCAGCCTGGCAGGTACACTCTTCAGCTCGGCGTGCTCGTGAGGGCCGTCACCAGTGACTACATCACTGATGTCGCTGAGATAGACATCGCGAGCGTTCTGGGGTCGGCGTCCTCGAGGCTGGACAGCAGGCCGGGTGTGATGCGCATCGATTTCCCGTGGCGCATCACCGCGGAGGAGAGTGATGAGGCCTCTGTGAGTCAGAACACGTACTGGGCGTCCGAGGTAAGCGTTGGATAAAGCGTTGCGGGATGTGAACGGAAAAGGATGGGATGAGTGGGTACAGGAACGGGTCGGGAAGCCGCTGTGTCCGAAGTTCACGCAGTCGGTACTGATCATCGCGCCGGGCGCCAGCGGGGATGTTGTTCTGAACACAACACTGGTCAGACACATCAAAGCCGTGAATCCCGGCTGTTTCATCTCGTTCGCAACGAAGCGTGTCAACATCCCCCTTGTGAACATGTGTCCGGGGATCGATCAGATTGTTGAGTTGCCGGACGAGCCTCTCGCTGTTCTGAGTCGCCAGCGTCACCTGAAGATGTTTGAAGGCTCCGCTGACGCGGTCGTGTACACCCAGTGTTTTCCTGAAGACATCGATTTGCTGACCGACTCCGACTTCGATTTACTTCAATCCATCTGGCTGCTGGCAGGCGAGCCTTTGGATTCGCGACAGAAACTCTGGATCGAAACCTCAGCCGACAGTCCCAACGCGCTGACGGTTCTGAGCAGAGTTCTCGGCCCCCAAACAAGGAAAGGCCTCGCCGAGAAGGGCGCGGCGCGGGTGCGCGAAAGCCTCTCCGCTTTTATCAAATCCAGGTCGTTCAAAGGCAGCCGCGTCAGGACCCTGCCTTCAGACTTGCTCCGAGTCTGGGGCGCGGCTGTTGAAACGTCAAAGCCGATTCACACCAGGAGGCTTAGAAAAGCGGCTGTGAGTCGCGATTTCGTCCTGCTCGGCTCGCAATCCAACTCGCTGCCTGGGCCGCCGGAGGGGTTTGTCGACACCCTCGTCCGCATGCTGCAAGGCGATGGCCGCACGGTATTGCACAACGTGCTAAGCCCTTGCGATGCTGCTCCAGGTACGGTGCCTTTGATCTGCTCCTACGAAGAGTTCATCTGCCTCAGACAGTCCGGCATCCCATTCGTCGGCTGGCGTAGCGGCCTGTGCGACATCGCCGCCGTCGCCCCCGCCCCCATGGCCGTGTTCTACCCGCCTGGGGATGATTTTTTCGCAAGCCCGTTAAAAACCTTCGGCTTCGGCTCCATGAACATCGCCGCCGATTGTCTGGAACTCGTATGCCGCAGCGTGAGCGATGTGGTACAGTCTAATCTGGTGCCACACTTGAAGCGAGGGCGGGGCGTGACCGCGCCGTCCTGATCACAACGAGACTGCAATCAACTTTATGGTCGAAGTTCCGAGAATCACGGTCGTCACGCCCTCCTTCAATCAGGGGCAGTACCTGGAAGACACGATCGAGTCCGTGTTGGGCCAGGGCTACCCGAACCTGGAGTACATCGTCATGGACGGGGGCAGCACCGACGGCAGCGTCGAGATCATCAAGAAGTACGAAAAGCACCTCGCGTACTGGACGAGCGGAAAGGACGGCGGGCAGAGCGACGCCATCAACGCGGGGTTCGCCCGCTCGACCGGCGACATCATGGCCTGGCTCAACTCCGACGATATGTACCTGCCCGGTAC
>CAXUCQ010000211.1:2947-5671 GCA_964249295.1 uncultured Armatimonadales bacterium
CCGCCCTCCGCCCAGGCGCGCTTCGGCCGGCTGCCCGGCACGCTGCGCTTCGTCGCGTCCGAGATTGATGTCTCCGTCCCCGAAGTGCTGTTCGGTAACTGCGTCCACCTGCGGGAAGACTACAATGAGTGTAAAGGCTCCATCGTCGAGCAGGAAGCCGTGGGCGGCGACGTCCACATCTACAACCACCTGATCCAGCCGAGCGCGTTCTGGACGCGCCGCGCGTGGGAGGCGGCCGGGCCGCTGCAGGAAGACCTGCATTACAGCATGGACTGGGACTGGTTCATGAGCGCCCGTGAGGCCGGGGTCGCCTTCCGGCCTACTGTCCGCTACCTGTCCCTGTACCGCAAGCATGAGACTCATAAATCGGGCAGCGGCGGCGACACACGCCTGCGCGAACTGAGCGCCGTTTATGAGAAACACTCCGGGCCTGGGCGACGGGACCTCTTCTTGGAGTGCTGCCGGACCTTCCCCGACGTCCAGCGCTTCTCGGGCCGCTGCCACCGGATACGCATGGGCCGGTTTCTGCCGTTCCTGCTGCCGCTCCGCTTCCCCAACCTGTACCGGGGCAACGACCGCCGGGAGGTCGAATGGTTGCTGCGTATGGGATGGCAGCCCACGCCGCCGCGCCGCAGCAAGCGGAACTTGAAATGACAGGATTGGAAACGCCACCATCCGGGCATGGCCGGCGAGTCCGCGTTCCCACGTGACGCCGCCGCGCCGAACGGGCCGGCCCTCGATCTCGACGGGCGGCGGCACGACCGCCGCCGCCCAAAACCGTTTAACAGAAAGAACAAGGGACAAGCATAATGCCGGAAACGTTGTACGACTACGTGATCATCGGCGGGGGCATCTCCGGGGTGACCGTCGCCCGCCTGCTGCAGCAGTCGGGCGTGACGAGCCTCAAGGTCCTGGAGGCCTCGGGCGAGCCGGGCGGCCTGTGCCGCACCAAGGACGTGGGCGGCCACGTGCTGGACATCGGCGGCGGACACTTCCTGTGCACCAAGCACCCGGAGGTCTACGACTTCATCTTCGCCCACATCCCCAAGTCCGAGTTCCACTTCTTCCCGCGCGTCTCCACCATCGCCCTGGAGGGCATGGAGCTGGACTACCCGCTGGAGAGCAACATCTGGCAGATGCCCCTCGACGAGCAGGTGGAGTACCTGGTCTCGGTCGTGCAGAACGGCGAGGCGCGCGGCCTGCCCGCGCCTAAGACCTACGAGGACTGGATCCGCTGGAAGCTCGGGGACCGCATCGCCGACTCCTACATGCTGCCCTACAACCGCAAGATCTGGGGCGTCGAGCCGCAGGAGATGGACATCGACTGGCTGCACAAGATCCCGCGCATCGACGTGGCCGACATCGTCCGGGCCTGTCTGACTCGCGCCTCGGACGCCGAGAAGATGCCCTCGCACCAGGGCTTCTACTACCCCAAGCGGGGCGGCTTCCAGCGCGTCTTCGACGCCATCCTCAAGCCCGTCGAGGAGGTCCTGGAGTGCGGCGCCCCCGCCCGCAGCGTCGAGAAGAGCGGCGACCACCTGGTCGTCAACGGCGAGTGGCACGCCCGGCGCGTCATCAACACCGCCCCCTGGCACGCGCTGGCCGACTCGCCGATGTTCCCGGCCCGCATCAAGGAGCTGATCGGCGACCTGCGCCACAACACCGTGGTCGTCTCGCTGCACGAGGAGGAGTACACGACCCCGTCGCACTGGACGTATGTGCCGAGTCTGGACGAGAAGCACCACCGCAACTTCTACATCAACAACTTCGCCCCGCACAGCGCCCCCCACGGCCTGTACCGCGAGACCAACAGCAAGCGCTTCGTGGGCGGCACGGGCGAGATCTACTCGCACAGCAACGAGTACGCCTACCCGCTGCCGACGCTGGGCTGGCAGGCCACGATCAACGAGGTGCTGGACTGGGGCCGCGCCAACGACGTCTACGGGCTGGGCCGCTGGGGGCAGTGGGAGTATTTCAACTCGGACGTGTGCATCTACCAGGCCATGCAGCTCGCCAAGCAGCTGGGCCACGAGCCGTCCGACGACTACCGCGCCGTCGTCGACGACATGCCCGAAGACCTGCTCTGACGGGCGCGCTGTCTTCAATCGACCTCGTGCGTCAGTTCTCCCAGGACTGAAGTCCTGGGCTGCCAAAGAGAGGACTGCCCGCCGACGCGGGCGAAGAGGACGGCGGGCCTCCCTCCGTCCCTTCCGCGCCCACGAAGGTGGGCAGTCTGCTCGACTTAGCCCAGGGGTTCAGCCCTGGGGACACTCCAAGCAAGCCATATGCCGAACACCCTGCCAGCCGCCACATCCCAGAACGAGCGCGCCGCCCTGTGGAACCGCGACGTGCGGGCGCTCGTCGGGCCGCCCCTGCGCCCCGAGTCGCTGGGGTCGGTGCTGATCGCCATCCCCGGCAGCAGCGGCGACATCGTCCTGACCACCACCATCATCCGCTGGATCAAGGAGCGCAACCCGGCGTGCCGGGTCTCGTTCGCCGTCAAGCGCCCCAACCTGCCGCTGCTGGCGCTGTGTCCCGGCGTGGACGAGGCGCTGGAAATCCCCCGCTTCGAGGCCACGCCCGAGCGGACCAAGCGGCAGCAGTACCTGGCCCACTACGCGGGCCGGGCCGACGCCGTGATCTACCCCGTCACGACCTTCGAAGACACGCCCGACCTGCTGGCCCGCTACGACTTCCTGGAAGCCATGTGGCTGATGGCCGGCG
>CAXUCQ010000212.1:0-5670 GCA_964249295.1 uncultured Armatimonadales bacterium
GCGCCCTCTTCTGCTCCCTGCGCCCTCTTCTGCTCCCTGCGCCCTCTTCTGCTCCCTGCGCCCTCTTCTGCTCCAGGCATCCCTGTTGCGACATGACGCAGAGTGTTTCATGACCTTGAAAGAACCCGGCAAAACGCGGAAAGGGAACGCCAAAGCGACACACAACATCAAATTTGCAAAAACGAACTCCCCCGACGCGCCCCTCGGCCTCACCCCGGCGCCGCCGACTCGCGCACCGTCCGCAGGAACACCGGCAGCACGGCGGACAGGTCCTCGGCGCGGTAGACGACCGAAAGTTCCGTCGTCGCCGTCGCGTCCGCCAGCGGCCGGTACACGACGCCGCGACGGCGCAGGTTCTGCACCGACGCCGGGACCAGCGCGACGCCCATCCCGGCGGCGACCAGGCTGATCGCCGTCTGCATCTCGCGCACCTCCTGGGCCACCGACGGCGCGAACCCGGCCTGCGCGCACAGGGCTTGGACCAGATCGGCGTAGCTCGGCTTCGGGTCCGAGGGGAACAGGATGAACGGCTCCCCGGCCAGCCCGGCCAGCGATACGGCCCCCACGCCTGCCAGCGGGTGACGCTCGGGCAGGGCCGCGACGAACGGCTCCTGGGCCACGGGTTCCACGACCCACCCCGCCTCGCGGATGGCCGGGCGGGCGAACCCGACGTTGATCGCCCCCTCGCGCAGCGCCTGGGCCTGCTCGGCGGCGTTCAGCTCGGACAGCAGCAGCGCGACCTCGGGGTGTCGCTCCCGGAAGCGGCGCAGCACGTCCGGCAGGATCTCATAGGTCGCCGACGCCACGAAGCCGATGCTGAGCGTCCCCACCTCGCCCCGCGCCGCCCGCTGCGCCGAGAGCGCGGCGGACTCGACGCCGGCCAGGACCCGCCGCGCGTCCGCCAGCAGCGACTCCCCCGCCGCCGTCAGCCGGACGCGGCGACTCGTCCGTTCCAGCAGCGGCACGCCCAGTTCCCGTTCCAACTGCCGGATCTGCTGACTGAGCGGCGGCTGCGCGATGAACAGCCGCGCCGCCGCCCGCCCGAAGTGCAGTTCCTCGGCGACCGCGACGAAATAACGGAGATGTCTCAGTTCCATAGGCTCTGCGTATCAATGTCGCCCGAAAGATATATTGGACACGCACCCGATTTTAGCACATAATAGGGGAAAGGCCATCCGCAGGAGAAAACACCATGCCGCGCACCATGTTCGAGAAGATCTGGGACAGCCACGTCGTCCGCGAGGAAGCCGGGCAGCCCGCCCTGCTCTACATCGACCTGCACCTGGTCCATGAAGTGACCTCGCCGCAGGCCTTCGAGGGCCTGCGGCTCTCGGGGCGCCCCGTCCGCCGCCCCGATCTGACCGTCGCCACCATGGACCACAACGTGCCGACCACCGACCGTTCCCTGCCCATCGTGGACCAGATCTCCAAAAAACAGATGGAAACGCTGTCCCGGAACTGCGACGAGTTCGGCGTCACGCTCTACGACCTGCACTCGGGGCGGCAGGGCATCGTCCACGTCATCGGGCCGGAACTCGGCCTGACCCAGCCCGGCATGACCATCGTCTGCGGCGACAGCCACACCAGCACCCACGGCGCGTTCGGCGCCCTCGCGTTCGGCATCGGGACGAGCGAGGTCGAGCACGTCCTGGCGACCCAGACTCTGCCCCAGGACCGGCCCAAAACCATGGAGATCCGCGTCAACGGCCAGTTAGGCCGGGGCGTGACGGCCAAAGACGTGATTCTCGCCATCATCGGCAAGATCGGCACCGCCGGCGCGACCGGCTACGTCGTCGAGTACACCGGCGAGGTCATCCGCGCCCTGTCCATGGAGGCCCGCATGACCGTCTGCAACATGAGCATCGAGGCCGGCGCGCGCGCGGGCCTGATCGCCCCCGACGAGACCACGTTCGAGTACGTCCGAGATCGCACGTTCGCCCCCCAGGGCGCGGACTGGGACGAGGCTTTGGCGCAGTGGCGCGACCTGCCCTCCGACCCCGGCGCGGCCTACGACACCCTGGTCGAACTCGACGGCGCGCTGATCGCCCCGCACGTCTCGTGGGGGACCAGCCCCGGCATGGTCGCCCCCATCAACGGCCTGGTCCCGTCCCCCGATGGCTTCCCCGACGAGGCCGACCGCCGCGCCGCCGAGCGCGCCCTCGAGTACATGGGCCTGACCGCCAACACGCCGCTCGACGGCCTCGCACTCGACACCGTCTTCATCGGCTCCTGCACCAACGGGCGCATCGAAGACCTGCGCGCCGCCGCCGCCATCTTGCAGGGCCATCGCGTCCGTCAGGGCCTCCGCGCCCTGTGCGTCCCCGGCTCCGAGCGGGTCAAGCAGCAGGCCGAGTCCGAGGGCCTGGATCGGGTCTTCCGGGACGCCGGCTTCGAGTGGCGCGAGGCGGGCTGCTCCATGTGCCTGGGCATGAACCCGGACATCCTCCAGCCCGGCGAGCGCTGCGCCAGCACGTCCAACCGCAACTTCGAGGGCCGCCAGGGCAAGGGCGGGCGCACCCACCTGGTCAGCCCCCAGATGGCCGCCGCCGCCGCCATCGCCGGCCATCTGGTCGATGTCCGGGAGGTCACGGCATGAGCGCCGCACCGACATCGGCCAAAGAGCAGTTCGACCGGCAGGCGGCACGCTACGACGGTCGCTGGGCGCGGTGGAGCGACGAGTCGCTGCGCCGGATGCTGGAGCTGGCCGACCCGCAGCCGGTCTGGAACGCGCTCGACATCGCCACGGGGACGGGATTTACGGCGCTCGCCTTCGCCCCCCACGTCGCCCACGTCACCGGGGCGGACGTTTCGCCGGGGATGCTGGCCCAGGCGGCGCGGCGCGCGGAAGAACAGGGCCTCGCCAACGTCGATTGGCAGGCAGCGCCCGCCGAACTCCTGCCGTTCGCGGGCGGCGCGTTCGACCTGGCAACGGTCCGCATCGCGCCGCACCACTTCCTCGACGTGCGGGCCTTCCTGTCCGAAGCCCGGCGCGTGCTGAAGCCGCAGGGCGTCTTCGTCTTCGGCGACACGACCGTGCCGGACGGCGAGACCGAGGCCGCCTACTGGCAGAACGCCGTCGAGCGGGCGCGGGACGCCTCGCACGTCGCCAACCTGACGCCGCAGACCTGGCGCGCGCTGGCCGAAGCCGCCGGGTTCACCATCACCGACCTGGAGACCGTGACCGGGGCCATCAAACTGACGCTCTCCGACTGGCTGGAAGTCTCCGGCTGCACGGGCGAGCGCGCCGAAATCGTCCGCCGGATGTTCCGCGACGCCCCCGCGTCCGCCCGCCGCGAGTTCCAGATCGAGACGACCGACGGCGGCGACGCGAGTTTCGCCTGGCCCCGCGTCGTCTTCCGGGCGGTCGCCTGAGATGTGGTATCCTTTCCCCTGACGAGGAGGCAAAGAGCATGGCTGTCGTACAAAGCGATCTTGACGTCCCCGGCGTGACCCGCCCGATGACCTACGAGGAGTATCTGGCCTCGCCGGAGGAGATGGCCCGCTATGACATCCTGGACGGGTGGAAGGTGTACCGCCGTTATGGAGAGGATCAGTTGACGCCGACGATCAGGCATCAACGTATTCAAGGGAGGATTGCCCGTGCGTTTGAGGACTATGGGCAGGCGACACGGGTAGGGTTAACCGTGGAAGCGCCGTCGATGTCCGCGAGGTCTGGGTGGTGCGCTCCCAGGAGCAGAGCGTGGAGGTCATCACACTCTCGCTGGATGAGATCGAAAGCATCGGCCTTTCTGGGCCTGGGCAGACCGCTTCGTCCGTCACATTCGAGGGATTAACAGTCGCAGTGGACTCCCTATTCGCGGCATAAGGAATAGGAACAAGGAGTAGGAACGATGGAAGCATTCACAACACTGACGGGCGTGGCCGCCCCGCTGGACCGGCCCAACGTGGACACCGACCAGATCATCCCCAAGCAGTTCCTTAAGCGCATCGAGCGCACCGGGTTCGGCCAGTTCCTGTTCTTCGACTGGCGCTACCAGGGCGACGGAAAGACGCCCGACCCCGCGTTCGAGCTGAACGCGCCGCAGTACCAGGGCGCGACCATCCTCGTCGCGGGCAAGAACTTCGGCTGCGGGTCGTCCCGCGAGCACGCCCCCTGGGCGCTGAACCAGTACGGCTTCCGCGCCATCATCGCGCCGTCCTACGCCGACATCTTCTACAACAACTGCTTCAAGAACGGGATGCTGCCGCTCACGCTGCCCGAAGAGACTGTTAATGACCTGCTGGCGCGGGCCAAGTCGCCGGGGTACACACTCACCGTCGATCTCGAATCGCAGACCGTGTCCGACGCGCAGGGCTTCTCGACCCGCTTCGACGTGGACCCGTTCCGCCGCCACCTGCTGCTCAACGGCCTGGACGACATCGGCCTGACTTTGCAGCACGAAAGTGACATCGCGGCCTACGAGTCCAAGCGACCGTCGTGGAGGCGCGGCACGGCGGGAGTGGCTTAAGCCGTCCCGTGACAGAGACTGAATGACAGAAATCGAACTGCTCCACGCGGAGATACGCGCCTGCCGCCGGTGCGAGTCCGACGGGTTCCCGATCTCCCCGCCGCCGCTGGCCTGGGGCCTGGCCCCGGCGCCGTTCCTGCTGATCGGCCAGGCCCCCGGCATCAGCGACTGGCGCGGCGACCGGATGTACCTCGGCCCGGCGGCCCGCAAGCTGATCGGCTGGCTGCGCGAGGCGGGCTTCGCCGACGAAGACATCGGCACGCGCGTCTACATGACGGCCCTGACCAAGTGCTTCCCCGGACGCCTGCCGGGCAAAAGCACCGACCGCGCCCCGTCACCTCGAGAGCGCGCCAACTGCCGCCCCTGGCTTGATGCCCAATGGGGCCTAGTCAACCCCCAGGTCGTCCTCCTGTTCGGCAAAATGGCGATCGACACGTTCCTGCCCCGGATGTCCCTGGAAGAAGCCGTCGGGCAGGTCTTCACGCGGGACGGCGTGACGTTCATCCCCCTGCCCCACTCGTCCGGCGCGAGTACGTGGCTCAACGACCGCAGTCATCAGGCGCTGCTGGCCGAGGCCATCGAGCGCGTGCGGGAGCAAAGGCTGCAGTTTGCGCCATGAAGAAGGTGGTGATCCTGGGCAATGCGGGCGCGGGCAAATCGACGCCGGCGCGCATGATCGGTGAGCAACTGGGGCTGCCGGTGGTCCACTTGGATTCCGTCTTTTGGCAGGCGGGATGGGCCGAGCCGGAGAAGGCGGAGTTTGATGCGCGGGTGCTTGGTCTGACCGCTCAGGAGGCCTGGGCCATCGACGGCAACTACAAGCGGACGCTGGACGCGCGAATGGAGGCGGCGGCCCCGGTCGTCTTTCTGGATCTTCCGCGCTGGCTGTGTCTGTGGCGCGTGATCCGGCGGTGGCGACGGCACGCGGGGAAGTCGCGCCCGGACATGGCGGCAGGGTGTCCCGAAAAGGTCGATGCCAAGTTCCTGCGCTGGATCTGGAAGCACAACGCGCAAAGGCGTCCGAACATACTGGAGAGGTTGGCGCGATACGGGCGCGGCGGGAAGCGGATCGTCCGGCCGAGCAGCCCACTCGAAATCGGGCGTTTTTTGGCAGGACTGTCGTCGGGGCGCAACTTTCCCGCAGGCGGCGGGTCTCATAAGATGGGGTGGAACCATGATTTATGAAACGCTGCTGATCATC
>CAXUCQ010000213.1:0-3051 GCA_964249295.1 uncultured Armatimonadales bacterium
GTTCACGCACCAGGCCCAGCCCATGCCGGCCGATCTGTCCCTGCCCCTGTGGCAGCGGCCCCTGGTGGCCGCCGACGCCCTCGCGTTCTACCTGTCCAAGCTGCTCGTGCCGCTGCACCTGGGCATCGACTACGGGCGCACCCCGGCGGTCGTCCTGCACAGCGGCCCGGCGCTCTGGGTCGGCCCGGCGGTTGTCCTCCTCCTGTTCGCCCTGGCCTGGCGCCTGCGCCGCGCCCACCCCTGGCTGCCGCTGTCGCTGGGCCTGTTCGTGGCCGCCCTGACGCCCGTCCTCGGCTTCGTCCCGTTCGTGTTCCAGATCTATTCCACCGTCGCGGACCGCTATCTTTATCTGGCGATGCTCGGCCCCGCCCTGGCCGTGGCCGCCCTGGCGCCGCACTGCCGGCCCGCACCCGCCACTCTCGCGCTCTGCGGCTTCCTGCTCCTCTGCGGCGGCCTCAGCCGCGCCCAGGTCGGCGTCTGGCGCGACAGCGGGACGCTGTTCGCGCACGCCGTTGCCGTCAACCCGCGCAGCGCGCAGATGCGCTTCAACCTCGGAAACGACGACACGGCGCACGGACGGACCGCGGCGGCGATCGGCCAGTTCCGCGAGGCGATCCGCCTGATGCCCGAGTTCCCCTCCGCCCTCTGCAACCTCGGCGCGGCGCTCGCCGACAGCGGGCGGAGTGCGGAAGCCGTCCCGCTGCTGCGCGAGGCCGTGCGGCTGAAGCCGGGTCTGCCGCAGGCGCATCTGGGTCTGGCGATGCTGCTGCTGAACGCCGGGAACATCGGCGGCGCCAGCCGCGAGTGGGAGGAAACGCTGCGGCTCGGCCCCGACAACTTCCTGGCGCGCTACAACCTGGGCTGCGCCCTGTCGCGGACACGCCCCGCCCAGGCGGCGGCCCAGTTCCGCCAAGCGCTGCGACTGAAGCCAGACGACGCCTCCGCCCTGCAGGCCCTGCGGTGGCTGGCCCGGAAGAAGATGGCGGGAACCCTCCCCCCGTCGCTGAGGCCAACAGCGGGGGGGACTCCTACGCCGGCAGGGACGCCGAACGCCCCAGCGCCGCTTCGATCAGGCCCGCGAACAGCGGGTGCGCGCGGTTGGGGCG
This sequence comes from uncultured Armatimonadales bacterium, assembly GCA_964249295.1. Taxonomy (GTDB): domain Bacteria; phylum Armatimonadota; class Armatimonadia; order Armatimonadales; family Capsulimonadaceae; genus CAZZVX01. Next base: position 1,107 of record CAXUCQ010000213.1, read on the forward strand.
CGACTTGAACTCGGGGTGGAACTGCGTCGCCACGAAGTACGGGTGCGCCTCGCGCGGCAGCTCGATGATCTCCACCAGGCGGTAGTCGGGCGACACGCCGCTGAAGACCATGCCCGCCTTGCCGAGTTGCTCCCGGTACTCGTTGTTGACCTCGTAGCGGTGCCGGTGCCGCTCGTCGATCAGGTCCGCGCCGTACAGGCACGCCGCGCGGCTGTTCTGGGTCAGGCGGCACGGGTACGTCCCAAGGCGCATCGACGCCCCCTTGTCCAGAACGCCCTTCTGCTCCGGCAGGATGTGGACGACGGGGAAGGGCGTCTCGGCGTCGGCCTCCTCCGTGTTCGCGCCTTTGAGGCCGCACATGTGGCGCGCGTACTCGATCACGGCCATCTGCAGCCCGTAGCAGATGCCGAAGAACGGCAGGCCCGTCTCGCGGGCGTGACGGATCGCCCCGATCTTGCCCTCCACGCCCCGCCCGCCGAAGCCGGGCGCGACGATCAGCCCGTCGGCGTCCGCCAGCCGCTCGGCAAACACCAGGCCCGGATCCTCCAAAGTGTCGCTCTCGATCCACTCGATCCGCACGCGGGCGTCGTGGGCGATGCCGCCGTGCTTCAAGGCCTCCTCGATGGACATATAAGCGTCGCCGTTGCCCGTGTACTTGCCGACCACGGCGATCCTGACTTCGTGGGCGGGCTGCTTGACGCGGCGCACCAGTGCCCGCCACTCGTCCATGCGTGCCGGCCCGTCCGGCAGGTGCAGCCGCTTCACCACCAGGTCGGCCAGGCCTTCTTCCTCAAAGACCAGCGGGATCTCGTAGACCGTCTCGCTGTCGCGGGCCTCAATGACGGCCTCCTTGTCCACGTCGCAGAACAGCGAGATCTTCTCCTTCATCTCGTCGCTGATGGCGAGCTTGGTGCGGCAGATGAGGATGTCGGGCTGCAGCCCGATCTCGCGCATCTTCATGACCGAGTGCTGCGTCGGCTTGGTCTTCACCTCGCCCCACGGCCCGACATACGGGATCAGCGTGACGTGGACGTACAGCGCGTTCTCATGCCCCACGTCCTTGCGCATCTGCCGGATGGCTTCTAGAAACGGCAGGCCCTCGATGTCGCCCACCGTGCCGCCGATCTCGGCGATCACCACGTCCGCCCCCGAATGCTCCGCCAGGCTGACCACCCGCTCCTTGATCTCGTTGGTGATGTGCGGGATCATCTGCACCGTGCCGCCCAGATAGTCCCCGCGCCGCTCCTTGGCGATCACGGTCGAATACACGCCGCCGGTCGTCACCGTCGACTCGCGCGTCAGGTTGATGTCCACGAACCGCTCGTAATGCCCTAAATCTAAATCGGTCTCGGCCCCGTCGTCCGTCACGAACACCTCGCCGTGCTGGTACGGGTTCATCGTCCCGGCGTCGACGTTGATGTACGGGTCCAACTTGGTCATGGTGACTTGGAAGCCCCGGTTGCGCAGCAGCCGGCCCAGGGAGGCCGTGGTGATTCCCTTGCCGATGCTCGACACGACGCCGCCGGTCACGAAAATAAACTTGGTGGGCATGAAGACTCCTGCGAAACTGTTGAAACTGCGCTAGGGATGGCAACGAATAGGGGCGCGGCGGGGAGAAGCGCGGCAGCGGGCCAAACGTCCCGTGCGCCCTTCTATTCTAGCACATCGGGCGGCGGTTTGGCAACCGCCGGTCGGGGCTTGAACTGGGCAACCGCCCATAGGCAGGGCGGCTACAGGGGGCCGCCCCGACCGGGTGGCGCGGGTTCCCGTAGGGGCAGGCCCCCGTGCCTGCCCTTCTCCCCCGTGCCTGCCCTTCTTCCCTGCCCTTTGCCGCGCCTCCATCGGTTGCTGTCTACGCCTATCCTTCTTCCTGTCCGTGCTGAAGATTAGCCCTTGACTCTTTTATCATTATGTTCCAAATTCAAATACGATAACCAATGATAAG
>CAXUCQ010000213.1:3151-5596 GCA_964249295.1 uncultured Armatimonadales bacterium
GACAAGACCTCGGAAGAACTCCTGAGCCTTGACGAAGCCGTGAAGTTCTTAGGCACCAGCAAGCCGACGCTGTACCGCCTGCTCGGCCAGGACGAGATCAAGGGCCTCAAGGTGGGCCGCCAGTGGCGCTTCCGCAAGCCCGACCTGGTCGCCTACATGGAGCGCAGCCCCGTCGCCGTCGCCGCCGCGCCGAGCGGCGACTTGGACACCGAACTGGCCGACTTCATGAAGATGACCGTGGAAGCCGGTCGAGGCACAGCCATCGCCGGAATGCAGATGCGCCACCTGACCGGCACGGCGGAAGAAAAGACGGAGGCGCTCGCCGACCTGATCGTGTCCTACGCCATCGCCCTCCACGCCTCGGACATCCACCTGGAGCCGATCCACCTGGAAGGCGCCGCGTCCCTGCTGTTGCGCTATCGCATCGACGGCGTTCTTCAAGAGGTGCGGCGGCTGCCGATGACGATGCACGAATCGCTGATCGCCCGCTTCAAGACCAAGGCCGACATGAACCTGGCCGAAAAGCGCGTGCCGCAGGACGGGCGCCTCTCGCTCCGCCGGGAGGACAAAGATTTCGACCTGCGGGTGTCCGTCGTGCCGTCGACCATCGGGGAGAGTCTCGCCATGGGCATCATTTTGAGAAGCGACGTTCTGCTGGGGCTGGAGAATCTCGGCCTCGCCGCCGACGACCTGAGCCGCATCCGCGGCCTGGTCCATCAGCCCAACGGCCTGTTCCTCGCGACCGGCCCGGCGGGCAGCGGCAAAACGACCCTGATCTACAGTTGTCTCCAGGAGATCGCCCGCATGGAGGTCAAGACGCTCACCGTCGAAGACCCCATCGAACTGCCGATGCCGTTCACGACCCAGGTGCAGGTCAACAAGCGCGCGGGCGTCTCCTTCGCGGGCGCCCTCCGCTCCTTCCTGCGCCAGGACCCGGACATCCTCTTCGTCGGCGAGACCCGCGACCCGGAGACCGCCGCACTGGCCGTCGAAGCGTCCCTGACCGGGCATCTGGTCCTGATGATCCTGCACGCGGGCGACGCCCCTGCCGCTCTGACGCGCCTGCTGGAGATGGGCCTGGAGCCGTATCTGATCGCCGCCACCGTCACCGGCGTCGTCGCCCAGCGCCTCTGCCGCCGCATCTGCGACGACTGCAAAGAAGCCTTTCAGGTCCCGGCGCGCGAACTTGTGCGCTTCGGCTTCGCGCCGGACGACCCCGCCCGGACGATCACCCTGCATCGCGGCACAGGCTGCGACAGGTGCCGCCGCAAAGGCTTCCGGGGCCGTGTCGGCCTGTTCGAGCTGCTGGTCATGACCGACGAGATCGCCGAACTGATCGTCGGTCGCGCCCCCCAGGCCGAGATCGCCGCCGCCGCCCGCGCCGCCGGCATGAGCAGCCTCCGGCAAGACGGCCTGCGCAAAGTCCTCGACGGCGTCACCACCCCCGACGAAGTCCTGCGCGTCTGCACCGCGATCTGATTCCCAGAGGGCTGTGACACACTTCATGGGATCGAGTGACGCCCGCGCGGTCTTCACCCTGCTGCACCCGGCCTGAAGCCGCGCGGCCCGCCCTCCTGGGGGGACGGAGGTCTTCCATTCCCAGGAGGGCGCGCTGCGATGCGCCCTTACCCGGATCGTTCGCTGCTCGGCATGACGTGGAAACAGGACCACCCCCGTAGGGGCGCATCGCAATGCGCCCGTTCCGCCGCGCCCCCGCGCCCGCTGCGGGGGCCTTTCTGCGTCTCCCGCGCCCGCTGCGGGGCCTTTCTGCGTCTCCCGCGCCCGCTGCGGGGGCCTTTCTGCGTCTCCCGCGCCCGCTGCGGGGGCCTTTCTGCGTCTCCCGCGCCCGCCTGACGCCTTTCCGGCACCTTTGCCGGGCGCTTCCTCGCACCCGTGACAGTGACCCCAGCCCGCGCCTCTCCCAATAATCTCGGGTGGATGGTCTCCGCCCCCGACAAACGCAAACCTGCTGCAAAGCAGGGACGCAAAGCCGACGGGTCTGTGCAACCGCCGAGCGTCCGCCCCCTCGCCGCTGACAAGCCGCAGAAGGGCCGATGCGGAGCAAGCGCCGTAGCCGCACAGATGGCCGGGCCGCCGAACGGGCGACACACCAGAAGACTGCCGTCTTCCCTCCTGCTCGGGCCGGAACCCTCCAGAAAGACATCCTTCGCGATCGACAAAGGCAAACCATGTGAAAGCGTGGGACGCAAAGCCACGGGCCTAACCCCCTCCCGCGAGGGGCAAGGCCGCCGGGCCGCCGAACTGCGACGATTCCGAAGGAGACAGACACAATGCACACACACACCAAATGGAAGGCCGGCGCTTCGCTCGGACTTCTCGGCGTCCTCCTCGGGGGAGCATCCGCCCACGCCGACGACCTCTCGGACAAGGCCGACGCCTTTCTGCTCCAGCGCGTGCGCCAGGCGTCGGCGCCGGTCGCCGAAC
>CAXUCQ010000214.1:0-5587 GCA_964249295.1 uncultured Armatimonadales bacterium
CCGGCCCCGCTCCCGCCGCGCGGCGGCGATCCCCGCGCGGGCTTCCCGGACCAGCCTCCACGTCCGCAGACCTTTTTCGTAACGTCCCACGAGTGTCGTCATGCCGCAGCCGCCTCATAAGTCCGCAGAGTCCGACGGGCCGTCTGCGCCCAACTGAACTCCCGCGCCCGCTGCAGGGACAGCGCGCGCTGGCGCGCATTCTCCGCCGCATCGGTCAGCAGGCGGAGCAGCGCCGCCCCCATGCCGTCGATGTCCGTCGGCTCGACCAACAGCCCGGCCTCGCCCCTCACTTCCGGCAGGCTGGTCGTCCGCGACGCCAGCACCGGCGCCCCGCAGGTCATGGCCTCCAGCGGCGGCAGGCCGAAGCCCTCGTACTCCGAGACATAAGCAAACAGCGCACAGCACGACATCAGAACGTTCATCTCGTCCCCGGACACGTAGCCGGTCTGGATGACTCGCGTGCCGACGCCCAGTTCCTCCGCCAGCAGGCGCAGTTCTTCCCCGTGTCCGCCCCGGCTGCCCCCGGCCAGCGCCAGCGTCAGGCCCGGCAATCCCGCTTCCGGCAGGACCCGCGCGAAGGCCCGAACAAGGCGCTTCAGGTTCTTGCGCTCCTCCAGCGTCCCGCTGTAAAGGACGAACGGCCCGTCCGCCAGGCCGAACTTCGCCAGCGTCGGCAGGGCCTCGGCACTGTCAATCACGCGCCGCGTCCCCGCCCGCGCCGCGAGCGGGATCACGTCCACCCGGTCGCCGGGGAAGCCCAGATGCCCGACCAGATCCGCTTTCGAGAACTCCGAGATCGTGATGACGCGGTCCGCGTACCGCCGGGCGTAGTCGAAGAAGAACTCCGACATGGCGACGTTGGCCGGGGTGTGCGTTTCGGGGTGCGTCAGGGCGGTCGTGTCGTACAGCGTCACGACGTTGCGACGCGCCCGGTAGAGGAGCGACTCCACCCGCGCGGTGCCGGGCGTGTGCAGGACGTCGTAGCGGCGGGCGGCGGCCCGTGCGCGGCGCTCCGTCAGGCCGGGCAAGTGAGCCTTGGCGGGATGGACGATGCGGCGGTCCAACACCTGCGCCGCCCGGCGCGTCCGCGAACGCTCGGCCAGGCGCCGGACGGCCGGCAGCGAGCCGAGGAACCAGTCACTGCCGGCGGTGTCGACCTGGGAGCGCGGGCTGTCGAGCCAGGCGAAGCCGCCGCCCCGCGCGGCGTCCCGCCACAGGGTCGGCGACCAGACCGAGGGCATGAACGCGCAGACCCGGTGCGGCGTCTCCAGCCGGTACAGCGCGTCGAGCAGGCTGTCGACGTAGAACTGCACGCCGGTCATGGCGCCGAACTGGCCGTCGATGTTGATGGCGATCTTCATGCGGTTGAAAGCGGGGACCATACGGGGTCAAAACAATTATGGCCGAAAAAGGTACCCAGGTTAGGGTGCGGTCAAACAAAGGCGCCGCCGGGGCGGCAAAAAGGCCGGGTGAAAACCCGGCCGACGAGGAGGATGTCAGGATGAGGAACGGAGATTTGGGAGTTACGCGGCGACCGCCATGCCGGCGGCGGCCACGACGCGGACCGCGTGGTCGCCCTTCGGCCCGCTTTCCAACTCGAATACGACTTCCTGACCCTCGCGCAGAGACTTATAGCCCTGCGAGTCAATGACGGAATAGTGCACGAAAACATCTCGGCCCTGCTCCAGTTCGATAAAACCGTACCCCTTGGCGTCGTTGAACCATTTGACTTTGCCGGTGATCATCGCGTTGCACCTCCTAGCGCATCAGAGAATGAGACAACGGAGCACAATGCAAGAACCGTGCCAATCGTCACAATCGCGCCGCGATGACCGGATTATTTTTTTGTACTATTTCTCAGCCATCAGCTGCGTCCCCTGATACGTCCGCAGGAAGTAATGGCCTTTCTGGACGCGGGCCGCGTCCAGTTGGCCCTTCGCCACGATGTTGACGGTGTACGTATTCGGGTCGCCGTCGCTGACATACTTGTCCGCCTTGTGCGACTCGAGAAAGTCCATCCAGTAGCGCAGGGCGAACCTTTCGTTGCCGGGGATGATGCGCGGCAGGCGGTACGGCTTGAACTCTTTGGCCATCGGGGACGGCGCGGGACCCGCGCCGGCCAGCAGCGCGCAGATGTTGTGGTACGGGACGCCGCCGCTCCGGCCGCTGATGACCAGCTTCAGGTCTTTCGGATAAACGCCGAAAGGCAGCGCCAGCGTGTCCACGTCGTAGCCGGGCAGGTACTTATGGATGCCGGTCACCGCCCCGGCGAACTCGGCCTCGACCCGAGCCGCCGGCCAGTGCCGGATGCCGGCCCAGTGGTGGACCGTGTGATTGCCGATCTCGAACCCCTCTTTGACCAGGTACTCCATCTTCCCCTGCCCCAGATTAGCCTGGTAGAAAGGCGGCGGCATCTTCGGGTCCTCATCGGTCAGCACGAAGAACGTGCCTTTGAGCGGCCAGTCCGGGTGCTGCGCGTGGAAGGCGTCCAGGATGCCGACGGCGCAGTCCGGGTCGATCTTCCCATCGGCGGTGTAGTGGAACTGCCCCCGCAGGGCGTCGTCGAAGGTCAGAACGACCGGGGACGTGCCGGCGGGACAGTCGATCTTCCCCTGCACGTAGTCGGACAAACTGATGGGCCGATAGTCGTGAGCCTAGAGAAAATCCACGTCTTTGCGGAACGCCGCGGCGGGGTACTGGTAGCCCGTGATCTTCGAGGTCGTGACCAGGTCGTGATACTCAAGGATGGGGACGCTGCCGGCCTCGTTCGGCTGGACCTTGCTGAGATCCACGGCGATCATCTTGACGGGGGCCGGGGCGGGCGCCCTGTGCGTCACCGCCTGGGCCGTTTGATGGTGGGAGAAGCGGCAGCCGGAAAGGCCGCCGGCCAGAACGCCCGCAGCGGCCAAGGCCGGGAGGACGCGGAGAAACTGTGTGAGTCGGGAAATACGCATCGGCTGTGACATCTTCCTCACGGGGCGTGGGATGGAGTGTCCCCATTATACCACACCGAAGATTGCCGTGCGGGGAACGAGGCTCACACCCGACTCAGACTCGCCGCAGCCGCGTCCCGCTCCTCGATCAGCCAGTCGGCGTCGAGGAACGCGACCCCGTCCGAGACGCGGCAGCCGGTCCCGTAGAAGTCGGCCTCGACGACCTCCAGCCGGGCCGCGCGCTCGACGTGGTCCAGCACCCGCGCGCCCGGCTGGTCGATGTCGATGTCGATCCAGTACACGCCGGGGACGAGCGGGAAGCGCGGGATGTCCAGGATGACCTGTTCCTGCTCCCGCCGCGGCCCGCGCACACTGGGCGGTCGCATGTCGGTGTTGATGCCCAGCAGCCACTGGCCGTTGTCGGAGAATATCTTGACGCCGATGCGCGCGCCCCGGTAGCGGGACAGGCCGTCCACGTCGATCGCCAGGGACAGCCCCTCCCCCATCGGGACGGCGTGCGTCGTCTGCCCGCGCGCGTTGCGCACCGACACCTGCCGGACGATCAACTCCCCCGGCAGCAGCGGCTTCCGGTCGGACAGGTCATACCGTCCGGGGACCACCTCGCGCCCGGCGTGGCCGCCGGTCAACTGGTACGCGGCCACGCCCTCGCCCACGTCGCCGTCCACCGCGACCTGGCCGTTGCGCAGCATCACGACCCGGTTGCACAGCGACTGCACCGCCGTCATGTTGTGGCTGACGAACAGCACGGTGCGCCCGTCCTGCTGGGCCACGTCCTGCATCTTGCCCAGGCACTTCTTCTGGAACTCGGCGTCCCCGACGGCCAGGACCTCATCGACGATCAGGATCTCCGGGTTCAGGTGCGCGGCCACCGAGAAGGCCAGCCGCACGTACATCCCCGACGAGTAGCGCTTGACGGGCGTGTCCAGGAACTGCGCCACCTCGGCGAACTCCACGATGGCGTCGAACTGCCGCGCGATCTCGCGCTTGGTCATCCCGAGGATGGCCCCGTTCATGGAGATGTTCTCGCGCCCCGTCAGTTCGGGGTGGAAGCCCGTGCCGACTTCCAGCAGGCTGCCCACGCGCCCGAAGAGGTCGATCTGCCCGGTCGTCGGCTCGGTGATGCGCGACAGAACCTTCAGCAGCGTGCTCTTGCCCGCCCCGTTGCGCCCGATGATGCCCACCACGTCGCCCTTGTGGATGTCGAAATCGACACCTTGGAGCGCCCAAAAGGTCTCGCGCTCGGGCCGGGCGAGGGGCCGGCGGAACGTGTTGACCAGCGCCTCCGTGAGCGTCGTGTGCTTGGGCGCGTTGTGGGTGATCGTGTAGTTCTTGGACAGGCCGCGCACGGCGACGGCGATATCACGCTCAGACATCCGCATTGTTCTCTGGTGTTCTCTCTTTGGGCCTCAACCCGCGACGGCCTGGACGGGAGGCATCGTACCCAAAAGGGCGACGGGTCAACCGAAGCCGTGACGACGCCCTTGCGTTCCCTGTGTTCTATTCGGCAGAAAAAACGCGGAAGCACAGGGCGGCCTGTGGACACCGACCCGGCCTCAAAGGATTTTCTTTTCCGACGGCGAACTGATGCTGCTATGTTACCCCCCGGCGGGACGGAAATCGACGCGGATCGCCCCCGCCCGCTGGGCCGCCTCTGGACCGTGTCCAACACGCTGCTGGGGTGGGCCGCCGGGCTGGGAGGCGTCTACAGGTGGCGGGCGGACGGCCAGGTCTGTGAAGTGACCGGCGGCTGGCTGATCCGCCTCCTGAATCGCCGGGGGCTTGCCGACGCGATCACGCTCGGCGATGTCATCCTCTACGCCGATGCGGCGATGCCGCCCGTCCTGCGCGAACATGAGATGGTCCATGTCCGGCAGTACCGCGCCTGGGGGCCGCTGTTCATCCCGGCGTATCTGATCGAGACGCTCTACCAGCAGATCGTGACCGGGGACGGCTATCGGCAGAATCGATTCGAGGTGTCGGCGTATCAAAGCGGCAGAACAAAATAGTTTTTCCGTCTAGACGGTAAAGCAGCCCGAACGTGGTATAATTCGTCCAGTACGCTCAAGTACCACGATTGAAGGGATGTCACCTTGACCACGCACACGCTTCTCTGCGAGCTAGGCGCCTTTTTCGCCTACTTCCTCTACGGCAGCTACTTCGAATGGTTCTTCCACCGCTACCTGTTCCATTCGCCCAAGTACGTCTACCGCACCTTCCGCGAGCACACGCTGGTCCACCACCAGATCTACAAGGCGGGCGAGACCTACCTGGCCCCGCACGACCACGATCACCCCGAGAAGGTCGCGATGGACTGGTGGGCGATGCCGATGATGATCGCGTTCCACCTGCCGCTCTTCTTCCTGATCCAGTGGGCGACGGGCATCCCCCGCGAGAGGGGCGGCGTCGCGGCCTGCGTGGTCAGCCTCTATGAGTCCTTCCACTGGGCGATGCACGTGCCGAAGGCCGCGAACTTCATGGGCCGCTTCCGCCTGTGGCGCTACCTCGACACCCACCACCACATCCACCACAAATACATGCTCAGCAACCTGAACGTCATCCTGCCCCTGGCCGATTACACCCTCGGCACCAAGCGTGACGCCGACGGCAGGCGCGTCCAGTGGCTGCGCCGCGCC
>CAXUCQ010000215.1:0-4232 GCA_964249295.1 uncultured Armatimonadales bacterium
GTCGTAGGAGAGCGCGAGGTACATCATCGGGCGGGCGACGACCTGGCCGCCCTGGACGATGGGCCGCTCTTGAATCTTGTGCAGCCCCAGGATGCCGACCTGGGGGGCGTTCAGGATGGGCGTGGACATCATCGAGCCGAAGATGCCGCCGTTGGTGATCGTGAACGTCCCGCCCTGCAGCTCGGGCAGGGTGAGCTTGTTCTCGCGGGCGCGCTTGGCGAGTTCGCCGATGCTTTTCTCGATCTGGGCGAATGTCAAGCGGTCGGCGTCGCGCACGACCGGGACGACCAGGCCCTCCTCGGCGCCCACGGCGATGCCGATGTCGTAGTAGCCCTTCTTCACGATGTCCAGGCCGTCGATCTCGGCGTTGAGCAGCGGGAAGGCTTTCAGCGCGCCGATGCTGGCCTTGGTAAAAAAGGACATAAAGCCGAGATTGACGCCGTACTTCTCCTTGAAGCTGTCCTTGCGGCGGGCGCGGACGGCCATCACGGCGGTCATGTCAATCTCGTTGAACGTCGTCAGCATGGCCGCCGTGTGCTGGGCATCGACGAGGCGCGTCGCAATGGTCTGCCGACGGCGCGACATCTTGACCCGCTCTTCGGGCCGGCTGTTGGCCGCCGTCAGTCCGAGCGCCGCCGCGAGGCTCTGAGCCGCCGAGGCGGGCGTCGTCTGCAGGGGTGCTTGAGGCGCGGCGGGCAGTACGGGCGGCGTCGGACGCGCGGGCGCGTCCGCGACGGTCGGCGCGGGGCCGGGCGTCTGCCCGAGATAGGTCGTCAGGTCATCGCGGGTGACGCGGCCGGCGGGGCCGGAGCCTTTGACGGCGCGCAGATCGACGTTGTTGGCCTCGGCGACGCTACGGGCGAGTGGCGTGGCGGCGAGTTCTGCGGCGTCGGCGGCGCCATCGACAAGACGGCCATTGCCGTTGGACGCTGGGGCGGCGGGCGCGGCGGCTGGGGCCTCGACCGGTGCGGCCTGGGCCGCAGCGCCGTCCGCGATGAGGCCGAGCACGGCCCCGATGGCGACCGTTTGGCCTTCTTTTTCGGTGATCTGCTGGAGGACGCCGGCCTGGTCGGCGGTCACTTCCACGTTCACCTTGTCCGTCTCCAGCTCGGCGACGGCGTCGCCCGCCGCGACCGTTTCGCCTTCTTTCTTGAGCCAGCGCGTGACGGTCGCCTCGACGACGGACTCCCCCAACTGGGGGACACGGATTTCAACGGGCATGGGTCGCACCGCTCCTTTTCGACAATGGTTTCACTTCCTGGCCTTCCTGGTGTCCGTTGCTGCCGTTCCCATTCGTCATGCTCTTCCCCGTGGAGACGGCGGGGACATCATCCTGAACGGCCTGAAGGATGCGGTTCTGTTCTGCCGTGTGGCGCGGGCCGCTGCCCTCGGCGGGGCTGGCGGACTCGGGACGGCCCACGTAATCGACTCTGATGGACGGGCTGACGATCTCGCGCAGCCGGGTGGACAGGAAGCGCCACGCGCCCATGTTCCTCGGCTCCTCTTGGAGCCAGACGACTTCCCGCAGGTTGGGGTAGCCCGCCACGACCTTCTGAATCTCTTCCGCCGGGAACGGATAAAGCTGTTCGACGCGAGCGGCGGCCAGTCGCGGGTCGGTGTCGGCGGCGAAGGTCTTGCTTTTGAGCAGATCGACGTAGACCTTGCCGGTGCAGAAGATCAGGCGCGTCACCTGGTCGGCGCGCTCGTGGGCGCGGGCGTCGTCGATGACCGTCTGGAACGTCCCGGTCGTCAGGTCGGCGAGCGACGACCCGGCCAGCGGGTCGCGCAGCAGGCTCTTGGGCGTCATCACGATCAGCGGGCGTGGCAGGGTCTGGAGCCGGGCGGCCTGACGGCGCAGCAGGTGGAAGTATTGCGCCGATGTGGTGCAGTTGACGACCTGGATGTTGTCGTTGGCGGCGAGCTGGAGGAAGCGCTCCAGGCGCGCACTGGAATGCTCCGGCCCCGCGCCCTCGTACCCGTGCGGCAGCAGCATGACCAGGGACGGCGTCTGCCGCCACTTGGCGTTGCCGGACACGATGAACTGGTCGATGATGACCTGCGCGCCGTTGGCGAAGTCGCCGAACTGTCCCTCCCACAGCACCAGGGCTTCCGTGGCGTGGATGCTGTACCCATACTCGAACCCCAGCGCGGCGTTCTCCGAAAGCGAGCTGTTGAAGACGGCGAATGACGCCTTCGCCTCGGGGATGTGCTGCAGGGGGATGTAGTTGTCGCCGTTGGTCGGGTCGTGCAGGACGCTGTGGCGGACGCCGAACGTGCCGCGCTGCGAGTCCTGCCCGGTCAGGCGGATGGGGGTGCCATCCTCAAGAACAGAAGCGTAGGCCAGCGCCTCGGCGTGCGCCCAGTCGATGCCGCTCGGGGTGTCCATGCCGGTGCGCCGGCGGGCCAGGATTTTCTCCAGCTTCGCGTTCGCCGTGAAACCCTCGGGCCGGGCGAACATCTCGGCATTCAAGCGGCGCAGGCGGTCTTCGGCGACGGCGGTCACGAGCGCCTGACCCATCCCCGTGCCGTTGGCGGAAGCCGCCGGCTTGACAACGGGGAAACCCGGCTGCGCGCCGCGCGCCCGCTGGAGGTTGTCCTGAACGTCCTTGACCATCCCGTCGGCCTCGTCGCGGGTGACGATGCCCTGCTTCTCCAACTGTCGCGCCCAGAGTTCACGCACGGTCGGGTGCTTGGTGATGATCTCGTACATCCGCGGCTGGGTGAACGACGGGTCATCGCCCTCGTTGTGTCCGAAGCGCCGGTAGCCGACCAGATCGATCAGGAAGTCTTTGCCGAACCGTTCGCGGTACGCATGGGCCATCTTCGCCGCCGCGATGCAGGCGACCGGGTCGTCGGCGTTGACGTGGACGATGGGAATCTCGAAGCCTTTGGCCAGGTCGCTGGCGTACAGCGTCGACCGGTCGTCCGTCGGCATCGTCGTGAAGCCGATCTGGTTGTTCACGATGATGTGGATGGAGCCGCCGACCGTGTAGCCGGGGAGCCGGGACATGTTCAGCGTTTCCGCGACGACGCCCTGGCCGGGGAAGGCCGCGTCGCCGTGGATCTGGATCGCCAGCGAAGCCGTCGGGTCCTGGAGGGGCGGCCCGGCCTGCCCGCGCCGCTCCTGGGCGGCGCGGGCGCGTCCCACCACGACCGGGTTGACGAACTCCAGATGACTCGGGTTCGGGGCGAGGGTGATCGGCATGTCCCCGCCACCCTCTTTGTAGGCGCGGCGCGCGCCCAGGTGGTACTTGACGTCGCCGCTGTAGCCCTGCGAGCCGCCGCCCGAGACCGAGGCGCTTTCCTCCTGGTGCGCGTGCGCGAACTCTTCCAGAATCGCGGCATACGGCTTGCCCAGGATGTGCGCCAGGACGTTCAGGCGGCCCCGGTGGGCCATGCCCATGACGACTTCGCGCGTGCCGGCCTGGGCCGCCTCGTCGATGATCGTGTCCAGCATCGGCACGAGCATGTCCGTGCCTTCAATGGAGAAACGCTTGGCCGGCCCGAACGTCTTCTGCAAAAACTGCTCAAAGCCCTCCACCTCGGTCAGTCGTGACAGCAGCTCGCGCTTGTGCGTGTCCGCAAAGTCCGCGAAGAAGCGGCGCGACTCCGCCGCCTCGCGCAGCCACTCGCGCTCCTCGGCGTTCTGCACCTGGTCGTCCTCGTAGCCGATCGGCCCTGAGTAGGCGCGGCGCAGACGGCCCAGCGCTTCCAGCGCATTGGGGGCCGCCTCGGACAGCGTCCCCCCCACGATGCTCGGCGGCATGGCCGCCAGGTCTGCGGGCGTCAATCCGTAGGAACTCAGCTCCATCAGCGGGTCGCCCGGCGGCTCGCTGCCCAGCGGGTCTATGTGCGCCGTCTTGTGGCCCATGTGCCGCACGCGCCGCGCTACGCGCGCCGCGTCGACGATCTTCTGAACGTCGGCAGCAGGCGGCGTGGGTGGGGGTGTCGCATCCACGGAAGCGGCACTCACGGAAGCCGGAGCGGCGGCGGGAGGCGCGTCGGCTTCGGACGGAGTCCAGCGCTCGAAAAGCGCGCGGGTGGTGTCATCGACGGAGGAGGGGTCCTGACGGTAGTGGTCGTACAGATCGAGCACGTAACCGGCGTTCGGCCCGAAGAATTCAGAAAGGTTGCTCATTTTGGAAAACCTTAGGGTGCGCCATTGTCACACAAGGACGTTCTTCCGCCTATTGTACCCCGCCCCGCCAAAGTTCGCCACGGAAAACGGCGGT
>CAXUCQ010000215.1:4242-4915 GCA_964249295.1 uncultured Armatimonadales bacterium
GTACTGCAGGCGGTTTTTGCGGGTCGTGACGACTTCCGCCACATCGGCGGCGACATCGGGCGGCAGAGGCTCGTGTCGGGGGTGTTTGATGACGACGCGGCGGCGGGCCACGCGGCGCGCTTCACGCACGGAGGGGTGGTCCAACGGGGCCGGGTTCCCGAAACGAGCGAGGGGACTGACGGAGTGTCCCGAGCCGGACAACCGCTCGCCGAAGAACGGGTCGAAGTAGACGACGTCGAACGCGCCGGGCGCGCATCGCGGCAGGTACTCCCGGTAGTCCGCCGTCACGACGCCGACGCGCCGCATGGCCTCCGTAATGCGCTTGGTCTGGGTCGTGAACTGCGACACCCCCGCCCGCGTGACCGCCGCCAGTTCCGGCACGCTTTCCAGGCCGACGACGAGGCCCTCCGCGCCCACCAGCAGGGCGCCCAGCGTCGCCTCGCCGGCGAACCCGAGTGTGCAGTCCAGCAGGCGCTCGCCCGCCGTCAGCCCCGTCGCGTCGGCGAACAGGTCGCGCATCCCGCGCAGGATATTCAGCCCACGGACGAACGCCAGGTTGGGGTGGAAGAAGTATTCCGTGCCGTCGCGGTCTTTGAGCAAAAGCCGGCCCTGCTCGACGATCAGCAGGCGCGACGCGCCCGACTCGCGGAAGACCTGAACGACCGTGCCGCTC
>CAXUCQ010000215.1:4925-5572 GCA_964249295.1 uncultured Armatimonadales bacterium
ATGCCGGGCGCGCTCCTCCAGTGCCGGCGACGGCTTCGTCGCGGTGCTCACCACGAGATCGGTTCGCGTCATGACTCGCGGATCGCATCCTTCACGTCGCCGACAGCGGCGGCGGCGACCACGACGCGCTCCGCCGTCAGGGCCAACGCTTCCGAAAGTCCTGTCTGCCAGCCGTCGCCCGGCAGGAGTACGGTCAGCGGCTTGCCCACGTGGTGGGCAAGACCCGCCAGCAGCAGCAGGCGCTCCATGCGGGCTACTCCCACCCCGTCCGTGACCCAGACGCCGGCATAGGAGTCGATCTCCTGGGGCAGAGGCGCGTCTCCCCCGGTCGCTAGGCCCGCCTCGAACCGGACGCTGCCGAACAACAGGTCCTGCGACTCCATCGCGTCCTCCACCTCCGCGAAACGGTCGGCCAGCTCCTCCCGCACAGACAAATCTTCCAGGACCAGGGACAGAGGCCCGGACGCCGCCGCGTGCGACAGCGCCGTGAGCGCGAGCCGCTCCGTCGGCACCCCCAGAAAGACCGGCTTGCCCCCGGCGGCTCCCATCAGCGCCTGCAAAACCCCGGCCTGCTCCGCCGACGTCTGGTACGACTGCTCCGGCCCGAGGAAGTCGTTGTCGTCCGGCACCCACAGGCCGTCCGCGCC
>CAXUCQ010000216.1:0-5571 GCA_964249295.1 uncultured Armatimonadales bacterium
GCCCTGGTCCTGGCCGACGACCCCGAGCGGCCCCTCGTCCGCCGCCTCGCCCGCCGCCGCTGAAGAGGTCTCCGACACCCAAAGCAGGAAAACCCGTCCCCCCTCTCGTACTAAACCCCGCACTCGTGACGGGTCGGCGGACAATCGCCGGAGAACAGGGGACGCGCTTGGAACTCGGTGTCATGATCATGGTCTATGAGGGGACGGACGTCGCGCGGGCGTTCGCGGACGCCCGCGCCGCCGGCTTCGCGCGGGGCCAGGTCACTTCGTTCATCCACGGCATCACCGCCGAGGAGATCCGGCAGATCGCCGTCGCCGCCCGCGAGGCCGATTTCCACGTCGACGCCGTCGGCTGCTACATGAACCCCCTGCGGCCCGAAGACGCCGGCCTCAGCGCCTCCGACCTGCTCGACTGGAAGACGCTCGCCGCCAACATGGCAATGATGAACGGCGTCGAACGCCTCGTCTGCTGGGGCGGGACGCTCAGCAAGACGCTCGGGGCGCCCAACCTCCTCAACGGCGAGGATCAGACCTTCAACAGCCTGTTTGTCACCCTCCACGCCCTGCTGGAGCAGGTGCGCGGCCTGCCCGTCCAGATCCTCCTGGAGCCGTACTCCGCACACGTCCTGAGCGACGCCCGCGCCTGCGTCCGCATCGCACAGCGATTCCCCGGCGGCGAGGTCCGCGCCGTGCTCGACGCCGCCAACATCACCCCGGCGGCGGAAGCGACCCAGAACGCGCGGCTGCCCGACCTGGCCGCCGAGATCGCGCCCGCCGTCGGCCTGATCCACCTCAAAGACCTGGGCCGCGGCGCCGACGGCCACCGCGTCTTCCTGCCGCCCGGCCAGGGCGTCCTGCCGTTCGGCCCGTTTCTGCGCGCCATCACCCAATCCGTCCCCGAAGTCCCCATGGTCATCGAGAGCGTCGCGGGCGTTTCCCAGATGCGCGCCGCCCGCGAGTTCATCGAGGGCGTCCTGAAGGAATATCGCCTATGACCAGCCGGAACGGGGGGCGGGCAGCATGACCCTGACGGGATACGTCCTGATCGCGCTGGGCGGCGCGCTGGGCGCGCTCGCCCGCTACGGCGTGGGGACCTGGGTGCAAAATCGCCTGGGCGCGGGCTTCCCCTGGGGGACGTTCGTCATCAACGCCACCGGGTCGCTGATTTTAGGCCTGGTCGCCACCCTCCTGGCCGAGCGGTTCCTGACGAATCCCCACTGGCGCCCGCTCGTCACCGTCGGCTTCGTCGGCGCGTACACCACCTTCAGCACCTTCGAGTACGAGTCCTTCCAGCTCGGTTCCTCCTTGATGTACTTGGAATACTTGGTCGGCAGCGTCCTCGTCGGCTACGGCTGCGTCTGGGCCGGCGCCCGCCTCGCCCACTGGCTCATCGCCCACAGAGCTTAGCCATTAGACCTCTTGCACAAGGGGCATTGGAGGGCGGAGCATTGGAGAAGGGCCAGGAAGATCAGGGCGGGGGGACCCCGCCCCTACACCGGATGGCGCGGTGGCTCGTAGGGGCGAGGTCCCCTCGCCCTGCTTTCCCCGGCCCTCGCCTTCCCCGGCCCTCGCCGCACGACTTGTGCAAGAAGTCTAACATACACGCTAGCTTCAGCCCGTGGCTTCCCCCTCCATCGTGAGGTAAGGCGCGATGAGCGCCTTGTCCACGTCGCGCTCGCGGTCGAACGGGTAGGGGGCCTCATAGCCGTCGTTCCGCCGGAGCAAGCCCCGGATGCTCTCATAAAGGCCGCCCTGCCGGATGTCGTCTTGCTCGGCGTAGAGCGCGCGCACCAGCTCACGCAGCACGCCGTCCCGGTCCTGTTCTTCGCCGGTCCAACCGGCGAAAGCGGCCAGGGCGGCGGCGGCCTGTCGGCGGGCCGCCGCGTCCGGGTCGGAGCGCAGCAGGGTCACGGCGTCGTCGTAGTAGTCGCGCTTCTGCCAGCGCGCGAGCAGGTTGTAGATGGCGTCCCCGCGCAGATGGCCCTCCGGGTGTGACAGGGCGGCGGCGATCTGCGGCTCGATCTCATAGAACCGGTCGGACACGAGCAGGTCCATCGCGATAGACCTGTCGACGCTGTCCGCCGTCTCGTCGGCAAGCGTGATGAAGTCCTGCGGCGACGACTTGTGATGCTGAGGGCGCTTCTTCAATTTTGCCACCGTTGCGCCCCTGCCGGTAAGCGCGTCAGCCGATAAAAACATCAAACTCGGGATGTTTCTGAACTCTTTCCAGCACGGCTGAGACCCGGTCGATGCGGCTGATGATCTCGGCGGCGATGTCGGGTGGCGTCGCCCCGCCGCCCTCGCTCAAGGCCTGCCGGAGCGTTGCGAGCTGGCCCAGCACTTCGGGAAAATCTTCGGGCGGCAGTGGCAGGCCCGGCTCAAACAGCGTGATCCAATCCAGGCCCACCCTCTCCGCGAGCGGCAGCCAGACGGCCCGGTACGTGTCCTGCGCCGCCACAGGGGTCAGAGCCGGGACGCCCGCCAACCCCGTGTCGGCGCTCGTGCCGCGATCACGGCGGGTGATCAGTAGATCGACAGACATCGTGCGGCTCCCGGCTGTCCCTGCCAACTTCAGCCTGTGGCTTTACCCTCTGCCGTCGTATACGGCGCGATGAGCGCCTTATCGACATGATGTTCACGGTCGAACGGGAACGAGGCATCCTGCCGCCCCGCGTGAGGCAGAAGCAGTTCCTGCAGGTCCTCGTAGATGGCGGGCTGCACGGTGTCGTCCGCCTCCGCGTAGAGTGCCCGCACGAGTTCGCGGATGATCACCTCGCGCACCTGTGGGTCGGCACTCCGGCGGGCGAACTGCGTCAGCGCACTGGCCGCGTCCGTGCGCGCCAGCCAGTCGGGGTCCGACGCCAGCATCCGCACAGCGGTTTCCAGATACTCCTGCTTTTTCCACCAGCCTAACAGGACGTACAGGGCCTTCCCGCGCAGCAACGCCTCGGGATGCGTCAGCAGCGCCGCGATCTGCGGCTCCGCCTCGAAGAGTCCGTCCGATGCGACCAGCCCGAGAGCGCCCTCGCGTTCCACCGAGTCTGCCTGTTCGTCGCTGATCAGGGCCAGATGTTGAGGCGATGACTTGCGGTGCTGCGCTGCGTCAACTTTAATCGGTTTCGCCATCCTCCAGCCTCTACTCCTCGCCTGTTGCCTCTGCCGTCATATACGGCGCGATCAGGGCCGTGTCCACGTCGCGCTCGCGGTCGAACGGGTCCGGCGGATCGTAGTCAGGGCCATCAGGCTGCAACAGTTCGACGACCTCTTCGTAGACAGCCCCCTGGGTGATGTCGTCCGGCTCGCTGTAGAGCGCGGCCACTAAATCCCGGACGACGTGGTCGCGCTCGCCCTCCTGCTCGCTCCACCTGCCGAACCACGCCAGAGCGGTGGCGGCTTGGGTGCGCACGTACCAACTGGGGTCGGAGCGCAGCAGGGTCACGGCAGTGTCGTAGTAGTCGCGCTTCAGCCAGCGCCCGAGTAGGCCATAGATGGCGTCACCCCGGAGTTGCGCCTCGGGGCTGTCGAGGAACAGGGCGATCTGCGGCTCGGCCTGATAAAAGCGATCAGTGACAAGCAGGTCCATCGCCTGGTCACGGTCCATCACCCTCGCCGTCTCGTCGGCCAGGGTGAGCAGATCACGGGGCGTGGATTTGCGGTGCTGTGTCGTCTCAGCTTTAGTCGGCTTCGCCACTCTCATCCCCGACTCCTGCTCCCCGGCTGCCCGTCAGGGAGATAAGGCGCAATCAGAGTCTTGTCCACGTCGCGCTCGCGGTCGAATGGGTACGGCTGATTAGTCCAGTCGGAGGCCGGTCGGAGGAGGCGGACGATGTATCCATACAGGTCCCCCTGGTCCTCGTCCGCCGGCCCCTCGGAGTAGAGCGCGCGTACCATCTCCCGCAGGGCGGCGACGCGCTCCTCGTCAGTGCCACGCGCGCCGAAGTTTGACAGGGCGGCGGTGGCGTCCAGGCGCGCGTACTCGTCCGGGTCTTCCCGCAACATGCGGGCCGCTTCGCCGAAGTAGTCCGCGAGACGCCACAAGCCCAGCAGCGACAGGATCGCCTGGCCCCGGACGAACGGGTCGGCGTCGCTCAGGCAGGCGGCGAACTGCGGCTCCAGGAGGTAGAACCCGTCCGACGCAAGGTTGGCGATGGCGTTCGCGCGGGCGACAGAGTCCGCCCCCTTGTCGGGGAACGTGACGAGGTCCTGCGGCGACGACTTGCGGTGCTGTGCCGTCTTAGCCTTAGTCGCCTTCGCCACTCTCATCCCCGACTCCTGCTCCCCGGCTGCCCATCAGGGAGATAAGGCGCAATCAGGGCCTGGTCTACGTCGCGCTCCCAGTCGAACGGGTAGGGGGCTTCGTAGCCCGCGTCGGGGCGGAGCAGTCCGACGATCCGCTCATAAAAGTCACCCTGGCGGTTGGCCCCCTCCGCACGAAGGAGCGCGCGCACCAACTCCGGCAGGGTGGCGTCGAAGTCTGCCTGGGTGCCGAACTGAGCGGACATCGCTAGGGCGTCGAATGCGTCATCGCGGGCGGACCCCATCGGGTCTTCCCGCAATATGCGGGCCGCTTCGCCGAAGTAGCCCGCGAGATGCCAGAAGCCCAGCAGCGACTGGACCGCCTGGCCCCGGACGGAGGGGTCGGGGTCGCTCAGGCAGGCCGCGAACTGCGGCTCCAGGTCTCGGAACCCGTCGGACGTGAGGTTGGCGATGGCGTTCGCACGGGCGACGGGGTCCGCCCCAGTATCGGCGAACGTGACGAGGTCCTGCGGCGACGACTTGCGATGCTGCGGACGCTTCTTCAATTTTGCCATCGCTGCGTTCCTTTCGTGTGTTTCTGTTAGCCCTTGTCGGTCACTTGATCTCAAGGTGTTCTTTGACAAGGTTCACGAGCAACGTGACGGCTTCGATCTGACGCGAGATGCGTGTGAAATCCGGGTTGCCACGGACACGGGATTGCAACTCGTCACGGAGCAGGCGGCGTGATCGAGTAAGAGAACCGAGAGCGCCCTGGACTTCCTGTAGGTGCTGCCAGGTGTACCCATCGCCCGCGCGCCGCACAGGCATATTCACGTTGTCGCGGGTCGCGCCCGCCAGGTCATCGGGCGTCAGGTTCTTCGTGAGCGCATTGATCGTCTTTCCGAGTTGGACGCGCGTCTCAGGGCGCAGGTTGCCGTCTTGAGTCAGCCCTTCCAACAGCCCCAACACCTTGGCGCGTTCGGCGCTGACGCGCTTGATGCGGGCCTGGGAGCGCTGGGCCTTGTCGCTGTTTCTCGCCTCCTCGCCCGCCGCCCGCACCTCGTTCGGGTCGGCGTGTCCACCGCCGGGGGTGCCGCGCCCCTCGTGCCGCCCGCGCTCGCCGCTGCCCCGGTTCCTCTCCGGCCCTTCCCCACCCGGTCCGTGCGCGGTCGAGTGCATGACGGTCGCCCCGGTCGCACCCACCGTGGCGGCCGCGTGGGTCGCCCAGGCCGGCACGGCTTCGGGCAGGACAAGCGGGAAGGGGTGTGCGAGCGGGTAGGGCAGGGCGGCCGCGCCGCCGGGCGTAACCCTGGCGCGGGCCGGCGCGAAGGGGCA
>CAXUCQ010000217.1:0-5519 GCA_964249295.1 uncultured Armatimonadales bacterium
CGTTTGGACTATTGTGCTTCTCATCTTGGGCGCTATGGCCTGTCTCAACGGCTTCGGCCTGGCCGCCGAGTCTCACGCCAACCTAGACCGGGTGAATGACAACATCCTGGCGACGGAAGGCAGTGGGGAGTACGTCAGCCAGGATGAGGCCGATGCCGCCCGGTCGGTGGCGTCTATTGAAGACGAAGGCACGCAGCAAGCGGCAGTCGTCGTCCTCATCAGCGGCGGGGCCATGTGCGTCCCGTTCTTCGTGGTACGGATGAGGCGGGCGACAGGGGCAATGGCTGACACGGACACGTCAGTTGCCGATACATAGGCCGCTGACAAGCCCGGTGCGTCCCGGACGGGTAAGTGCCCAGAAAGGTATTACGGGAACTCTATGGCTCAAACGCCCTCCGATGACGCCCCTCTGGTCGTCGGCACGGTCTCCGGTCGGGAATACTCCATCCGGGAGATACTGCTGTTCGACCGCCTGACCCTGACGAACGCGACCACCCTGAAATCCCAGGCGGTCTCCAAACTCGGTGGCTTCCGGTCGGGGCTGGGGACTATCGGCGATCTGGGGTACGTGCTGACCAGTTCCCTCGTCATCGGGGCGGTGGAAGGCGCAATCTCGGCGAGTATGAGGCAGGAGGGGCTGAGGATGCTACAAGAGGCTGAGGCGTCCCTGCTCCGCAGCCGCCTCGCCTGTCACTACTTCCCGCTCAGCCAAATAGCCAACGTCCAGTTCGCGCTCCCGCAGTTTTGGTGGGCCACGCTGAACGGGTTGTCGGGGGAAACTCAAGTGTACGTCCACAACGGCGACCCGATGGTTATCGCCCGCCTGGACGACGGCGACCACATCTCATTGATGTGGGACAAAATCGAGACCTACCGACCCCCCAACTTCGGTACGGCCTCTCAGACGCCCTTCTCCGAGCGCCTGTGACGGGGCCGAGACCTGCCTCCGCTCGCGCCACTGGATGACCGGGTGGCAGGCTACGCGGGCGTTACGTCGAGACTAGTTACGTGTAGCAATGGCTAAGCAGTGGATTGAAGAGCAGATTAAAAGTCGAATACGGCACGATATGGCGTCAAGGAAGAAGACAGCTTGGTTCTCGGCTTGGCGACACGCTGAAGCGGGGCTAGACTCATTTGTGAAGCATAATGGCTGAAGCCAGCGAAAGAAGCGCCGCGACAATGGCAATAATGACCGAGGGATAATCAAAAGGCGATTTGGTTTTAGACCCCTGGGACATTCTATTATCGGGTTTCATAAACTTATACTCCTGCAAGCCAAAGACAGGCAACACTCGAAAGTACGGTTGCCCCAAAGAGGATAACAGATACACGTCCTACAAATCCCGCGTCAAAATCGCTGTTAGAATCAGAAACATTGGCATACCAAAGAGCCTGAATTACTACCAGCAGCAACGAAACACCACCACTGATGATCTGCCCAAGTGGACTGGTGTTTTTTGCTCCCAACAATTCTCCCACCGCTGCTATTCCGATTGCTGTTGAAACGAGTAGCAATTCACCTCGTGCGAACAGGTTCTCAATCTTAACCGGCTTTACAGATTTCGGACGCGCCCGAAGATTTAGATAACTTAGCATAAAAGGCAACAGCGGGAAAAGGACACCGAAAAAGAGCCAACGAGCCAGTTTTTCAGACATTCACGCCGCCGTCTCTGACACCAATTTTTGCCGCCTTCGTGTAGGGAACCGCCGCCTCTCGCATTACCTGCTTTTTCCCGCGTGGGAAAGATGAGGCTTGAACTGATCGTCTTAGCTGCATATGTCATGCAGTTTCATAACTGAAACATTGTACCACAAAGTTTGTAATAAGTTAAACAAAGTCCTTACTCGGTTCTATAGGTCCCGCTAGGAGTGTACAAAGTGTATAAGTAATGAACAATTCCCTGAATACAAAGTCGTGAAGCACAGCGTCACGGATTGGTTATCGGCTCGGTGATAGGCCGAGGCTGTACTGAATTCATTCTCTCACTCAGATCAGTTTGTGCCAGATCCAATTCCGCTACTCTGCTTCTTGTCTGGTTGCTGCGAATATGCGGCATGGCGTTCTTTACTAAAGCCTTCTACCCAATGTGCTATAATTAGGCACTATGGACGACATCCGCACATTGTTAGGGCAGCGCATCCTCATCCTCGACGGCGCGATGGGGACCATGGTCCAGCGCTACAAACTCGGCGAGCAGGACTACCGGGGCGAACGCTTCCAGCAGCACCCCATTGATCTCAAGAACAGCAACGAGGCCCTGATGCTCGTGCGCCCCGACATCATCCAGGCCATCCACACCGAGTACCTGGAGGCTGGCGCCGACATCATCGAGACCAACACGTTCGGCGCCAACGCCATCTCGCTCGCCGACTACGGCATGGTCGATCTGGCCCGCGAGATGAACCTGGTCGCCGCCCGGATCGCGCGCCAGGCCGTCGAGGGAGTCGTCGCCAAAGACCCCACGCGCCGGTGCTTCGTCGCCGGCGCCCTCGGCCCGCAGACCCGCAGCGCGACCGTCATGATCGATCCCGACCGCCCCGCCGAGCGCGGCGTCACGTTCGACCAGTTGCGCGACGGCTACTACGAGCAGGCGCAGGCCCTGATGGACGGCGGCGTGGACCTGCTGCTGTGCGAGACCACGTTCGACACCCTCAACCTCAAAGCCGCCCTGTTCGCCATCCAGACTCTGTTCGAAGACACGGGGCGCCGCCTGCCCGTCATGGCATCTTTGACCATCACGGACCTGGCAGGCGGCAACCTGTCCGGCCAGAACCTGGAAGCGATGTGGAACTCCATCTCGCATGTGCCTCTGCTCTCGGTCGGCCTGAACTGCGCCCTCGGCCCCGACCTGATGCGCCCGTTCATCGAGGAACTGTCCGGGCTGGCGCCCGTCTACCTCAGCGCCTATCCCAACGCTGGCCTGCCCGATCCCCTGTCCGAGACCGGGTTCCCCGAAACGCCCGAATCGCTGGCCCCGCAACTCGAAGAATGGGCCAAAAACGGCTGGCTCAACATCGTCGGCGGCTGCTGCGGCACGACCCCCGCGCACATTCGGGCCATCGCCGACGCCGTCCGGCCCTATGCCCCGCGCCGCGTCCCTACGGTTAATCCGTACACCCGCCTATCGGGGACGCAAGCCTACACCATCCGGCCCGAAACCAACTTCGTCAACGTCGGCGAGCGCACCAACATCACCGGCTCGCCGGCCTTCAAGAAACTGATCCTGAACGGCGACTACGAGGCTGCCCTGGTCGTCGCCCAGCAGCAGGTGGACAACGGCGCGCAGATCATCGACGTTAACATGGATGAGGGGATGCTTGACGGCGAGCAGGCCATGACCACGTTCCTCAATCTCATCCAGGGCGAGCCGAACATCAATCCCGTGCCGATCATGGTGGACTCGTCCAAGTGGAGCGTTTTAGAGGCCGGGCTGAAGTGCCTGCCCGGCAAGGGCATCGTCAACTCCATCAGCCTCAAAGAAGGCGAGGAGAGGTTTCTGCAGCAGGCCCGATTGGTCCGGCGCTACGGCGCGGCGGTCGTCGTCATGGCCTTTGACGAGCAGGGCCAGGCGGACACGACTGAGCGCAAGGTCGAGATCTGCACCCGCGCGTACCGTCTGCTCACGGATCAGGCCGGGTTCCCGCCCCAGGACATCATCTTCGACCCCAACATCCTGACCATCGCCACGGGCATCGAGGAGCACAACCCCTACGCCGTCAACTTCATCGAGGCCACGCGCCGCATCAAAGACACGCTGCCCGGCTGCAAAGTGTCGGGCGGCGTCAGCAACATCTCGTTCTCGTTCCGGGGCAACAACGTCGTCCGCGAGGCCATGCACTCGGTCTTCCTGTACCACGCCATCCGCGCGGGCCTGGACATGGGCATCGTCAACGCCGGGATGCTGGCCGTCTATGAGGAGATTCCCGCCGACCTGAAGGAACTCGTCGAAGACGCCATCCTGAACCGCCGCCCCGACGCCACCGAGCGCCTGCTGGCCTACGCCGACACCGTCAAAGGCGTCAAGGGCAAAGTGGTCGTCGCCGACGACGCCTGGCGCTCCGGCCCCGTCGAGGAGCGGCTGTCCCACGCGCTGGTCAAGGGCATCACGGACTTCATCGACGCCGACACCGAAGAAGCCCGACTCAAGTACGACAAGCCCCTGCACGTCATCGAAGGGCCTTTGATGGACGGCATGAACATTGTCGGCGACCTGTTCGGGGCGGGCAAGATGTTTCTGCCCCAAGTCGTCAAAAGCGCCCGCGTCATGAAAAAGGCCGTCGCCATCCTGCTGCCCTACATGGAGGCCGAAAAAGAAGCGTCCGGCAACCGTCAGGCGCAGGGCAAAGTCCTGCTCGCCACGGTCAAGGGCGACGTGCATGACATCGGCAAGAACATCGTCGGCGTCGTGCTGGGCTGCAACAACTACGAGATTTTGGATCTGGGCGTAATGGTCTCGGCGGACCGCATCCTGAAAGTCGCCCGCGAGGAGAACGTGGACATGATCGGCCTGTCCGGCCTGATCACGCCGTCCCTGGACGAGATGGCCCACGTCGCCCGTGAGATGCAGCGGCAGGGCTTCACCACGCCCCTGCTGATCGGCGGCGCGACGACCAGCCGGACCCACACCGCCGTCAAGATCGCGCCCCACTACCAGTCGCCCGTCGTCCACGTCCTCGACGCCAGCCGCGCCGTCGGCGTCGTCGGCAGCCTGATCAACCCGGAACTGAAAACCGAGTACGTCAAGACCCTGGACCGCGAGCAGACGGAGGCCCGCGAGCAGCACGCGGGCAAGCGTTCGCAGAAATCGGCCCTGCCCATCGCCGAGGCGCGCAAGCGCCGGACGCCCATCGACTGGGGCGCCGAGTCGCTGGCAAAGCCGTCTTTCCTGGGCGTCCGCGCCCTGCCCGGATTCCCGCTGGATGAACTGGTGCCGTTCATCGACTGGTCCCCGTTCTTCCGCGCCTGGGAGCTGCACGGGCGCTACCCGGACATCTTCAACGACCCGCTCGTGGGCGAAAAGGCCCGCGAATTGTTCGACGAGGCGCAGGTCTTGTTGCAGCAGATCGTCTGCGGACAGCAACTGACAGCCAACGGCGTCTACGGCTTCTTCCCCGCCAGCAGTGTCGGCGACGACATCGAGCTGTACACCGACGACACCCGCGCGACCGTTCTGGCGACGTTCCACACCCTGCGCCAGCAGGGCGAGAAGTCCGGCGACCAGTTCAACAAGGCCCTGTCCGACTTCATCGCCCCCAAAGACACCGGTCTGCCGGACTATTTGGGCGCGTTCGCCGTCACCGCTGGGCTTGGCATCGAACCCATTATCGAACAGTTCAAGCGCGAGCACGACGACTACAACGCCATCATGGTCTCGGCCCTCGCCGACCGTCTGGCCGAAGCGTTCGCCGAGCGCCTGCACAAGCAGGCCCGCGACGACTGGGGCTTCGGCCATGATGAGAGATTGACGACCGAAGACCTGATCCGCCAAAAGTATCGCGGCATCCGCCCCGCCTGGGGC
>CAXUCQ010000218.1:0-5485 GCA_964249295.1 uncultured Armatimonadales bacterium
GGCCAGCGGAGAGGCCTTCGACAGCCCGCGCCGGGCGAAGTCATCACGGAGCAGGGTCGGGAAGAGCAGCGTCAGAAGTACGAAATCGACGCTCATGACGCTGACCATGTTGCTGGTGCGGAACGCCTGGGCGTAGCCGGCCCAGTCGCCCCGCGCGACGCCCCAGGCCAGCAGCGCCAGCAGGGCGGCGTCGGCCAGCAGCGCGAACGGGCGTCCGCCGAACCAGCGGACGACGCGGCCCGGCGGGGCGACGGACGGCGTCGGGTTGGGGCGCCGCAGGATGAGATAGGGCAGCAGGGCGAACGATCCCAACGCCATCATGCCCAAGGCGAACGGCCAGGCCCAGACCCTTTGGCCGCGCCCGTCCGGGAAGAGCAGCGCCCAGTACAGCAGCGGCAGGACGCCGAGCAGGTTGAAGACGGCGAAGATCGCCGGGTTGCGCGCCAGCCCGCGTCCTTGTCCCAGGTCCGCAAACGACGCCCCCGGCGGGTCGTGCGGCGGTGCCAGTCGGAAGGCGTAAAAGACATAAGCGAGCAGCAGCAGGGAGAGCAGAAGGCGACGCAGGGCGACGGGTGACATGACACCAGTGTACCCGGCGCGGACAGGGGGAGGGCCGGGCGCGTCAGCGCCCGGGCGTTTCTGTGCCGTCGTGGTCAGGCTTTGCGTCGCCGCGCGCGGAACGCCAGGCCCGCCGTCGCAAGCGCGCCGAGGCACAGGGAGGCCGGCGCCGACGGCTCCGGCGCGGCGAGCGCCTGGGCGATCAGGGCGTAGCCGAGGTCGGTCGGGTGGTCGTTGGGCAACGGGTGATTGCCCCCCGTCGGGTCCGGCAGGGCGTCCGCCGCCGAGTTGGCGAGCACGTAGCTGTCGTAGGTCGGGAGGTGGGCGTAGAACGGCGTGGCGAGGTCCACGTAGCGGGCGCCGAACATCGCCGCCTCCTGGGAGAGTACGCCGTTGAGCGCGGCGGTCAGGGCCGCCGAGTTTGAAAGCTCGGGGTAGTAGTAGTTGGTCGGCGACAGGTCGGCGTAGGGGTCGTAGTAGCCGATGATGGTGACGTTGGAGAGCATCCGGCCGCCTTCATCGGTCTTGACCTGGCTGAGCAGGGTGGTGTAGTTGGCCTGGACGGTCGCCAGAGCGGCGGGGACGGCCGCCGGGTTGCCGGTCTCGACGGCCTGGAGGACGTCGTTCGCGCCGACCTGGATGGTGATGACGCCGACGTTGCTGCCCGGCGTCGTGAGGAGGGTGTGGAGCAGAGCCGCCTGTGTCGGCGCCGTGGTTCCCGTGGCGTAGTTGCTGTTGAGGCCGGCGTTGGAAACGCCGTCGACGCTGCTGGCGAACAGGCTGCTGCTGGTCTCGCCGACGACGCCCAGGTCGTCGACGTTGTAGCCGGTGCCGGACTGCGCGGAAAGGAAGCTCGCGTAGGCGGCCGTGTAGCCGGGGAAGCCGCTGCCGCCCGGCGGGGTGAAGTTGGGCGTCGGGTTGATGCTCTTGAAGCCGTAGGCGAGCGAGTCGCCGACGGCCACATAGGTCTTCGGCGTAGCCGCCGTGTCGGTCGTTTGGGCGGCGGCGGGCTGCCGGAAAGACGCGCCGGCGCTTGTCAGCAGGAGCAGGCCGGTGATCGCTCGTCGGGCGGTGTTCATTTGTCATCCCTTTCCTTGTGTCGGTGGCCCACTCGGAGCGTGTTCCCTACCGGGTGGGGCGGTAAGCATGAGCGCTGCGGCGCAGGGATACTGTACCCGGCGCCGCGCCGAATCGGTGTGACATCCGTCACCCAGACGCGCGCCATGACGCCTCGACAGTCCGCACACGATCCCGTGTACTGCTGAGCAGGGGGATGGTGAAATGCCGACTGCCGCCAAACAAGGCTCCACGGCCCGAATCAGCGGGAGGGCGCGTCAGACGCCGCGCGGACTGGCCTCGACCCGCGGCGAGCCGATGCAGACCGTGCCGGATGAGGCGCTGGAGCAGTACCGGCGCCCGCGGTTCTGGGGCGAAGCGGGCGCCGCCTGCGCGGCCCTCCGGCGGGACCCGGCGGCGTGGGCAAAATACCGGCTCTCGTGCAGAGGAAAAGCCCCCGGCGGGTGGCCGGGGGCTTGGTGTCGTCAGGCGCTGGCGGGCAGTCCGCCGCCGATCTGGTCGACCGTGGGCGGGGCGGCCTCGAGGGTCTTCAGGCGCGGCGCCTTGGGCGCCTTGGGGGCCACGGGCTGCAGGGCGGCGTCGATGACCTCGTCGACGTCCTTGGCGAAGATGAAGGTCATGCCCTGGCGCAGCTCCTCGGGGATGTCCTCGACCAAGTCCTTGCGGTTGCGCTCGGGCAGGATGACGGTCTTGATGCCGGCGCGCTTGGCGGCCAGGATCTTTTCCTTGATGCCGCCGACGGGCAGGACTTTGCCCGAGAGCGTGACCTCGCCGGTCATGGCGAGGGCGGGCTTGATCGGGCGGCCCGACAGGAGGCTGGCGATGGCGCTGGTCATGGTCACGCCGGCGCTGGGGCCGTCCTTGGGGACGGCGCCCGCCGGGACGTGGATGTGCAGGTCGGTCTTGCCGTAGAAGTCCGGGTCGATGTGCAAAGCCCTGGCGTGGGCGCGGACGTAGGACAGGGCCGTCTGGGCGGACTCCTTCATGACGTCGCCGAGCTGGCCCGTCAGCTGCAGGCCCTTGCCGCCGTCCATCTGAGAGGCCTCGATGAAGACCACGTCGCCGCCGACGGGGGTCCAGACAAGCCCTGTCACGACGCCGGGCTGCTCGGTGCGCTCGGCGACTTCCTCGTACTCGAAGCGCGGGGCGCCCAGATATTTGGCGACCTGGGCGGCGTCGATGGTCACGGGCTGGGTCCGGCCTTCGGCGAACTCGCGGGCGGCTTTGCGGCACAGGGCGGCGAACTGGCGCTCCAGGGAGCGGACGCCGGCCTCGCGGGTGTAGCCCCGGATGACGCTCTTGATGCCCTCGTCGGTGAAGACGACCTGCTCGGCGCTGAGGCCGTGCTCGGCGCTGAGGCCGTGCTCGCCCCCGACGCTGGGGGGCCCGGAGGAGGGCGCATCGCCATGCGCCCCTGCGGGGGTGAGGCCGTGCTCGCCGAGCTGCTTGGGGACCAGGTGGCGTTTGGCGATCTCGGCCTTTTCCTCCTCGGTGTAGCCCGAAAGCTCGATGATCTCCATGCGGTCGCGCAGGGCGGGCTGGATGGTGTCGAGCATGTTGGCGGTGGTCACGAACAAGACTTTGGACAGGTCGAAGTTGACATCCAAATAGTTGTCGCGGAACGTGCCGTTCTGCTCGGGGTCCAGCGCTTCCAAGAGCGCCGAGGACGGGTCGCCCCGGTAGTCGGCGCCGATCTTGTCGATCTCGTCGAGGACGAAGAGCGGGTTGCTGCTGCCGGCGCGCTTGATGCCCTGGATGATCTGGCCGGGCAGCGCGCCGATGTAGGTGCGCCGGTGGCCGCGGATCTCCGACTCGTCGTGCATGCCGCCGAGGCTGATGCGGACGAACTTCTTGCCCATGGCGTTGGCAATGGACTTGGCGAGGCTGGTCTTGCCGACTCCGGGGGGGCCGACGAAGCACAGGATGGGCTGGCGCAGGTCGCCCTCGGCCTTGAACTTGCGGACCGAGAGGTACTCTAAAATGCGGTCCTTGATCTTTTCCAGGCCGTAGTGGTCGTCGTCGAGGCTCTGCTTGACGGCCGGGATGTCCAGCAGGTCGGGCGTGGTCTCGGCCCAGGGCAGGGCGGCCAGGGTCTCGACGTAGGTGCGCGTCGTGGTGTACTCGGGGGCGCCCGGCGACATGCGCTGCAGGCGGTCGAGTTCGTTGTTGGCGGCCTTGAGGGCGTCCTCGGGCATCCGGGCGGCTTCGACCTTGGCGCGCAGCTCGTCCATCTCCTCGCCGCGCTCGTCGCCCTCGCCGAGTTCCTTCTGGATGGCCTTCATCTGCTCGCGCAGGTAGTAGTCGCGCTGGGTCTTGTTGATCTCGGTGGAGACCTGGGACTGCAGCTTGGCGCCGACCTCCAAGACTTGAAGCTCGCGGGCGATGGCTTCGAGCAGCTTGGCCATGCGCGGCTTCAGCTCGATGACTTCCAGGATGGCCTGCTTCTCGTCCGTGCCGATGGGCATGTGGGCGGAGATCAGATCCGTCATGGTCTGGGGGTCGTCGATGGAGGTCGTCAGGCCCTGCAGTTCGTCGGGCATCCCCGACGACAACTGGACGATCTGGCGGAACTGCTCGGCGATGCGGCGCTTGAGCGCCTCGACCTCGACCTTGTCGCTCTCGGCGACGGCGGGGGTCTCGATGACCCTGACGCGGGCCGTCAGATAAGGCTCCTCGGACGTAATCTGCTGGATCTGAATCCGCGCGATGCCCTGGACGATCATGCGGATGCCGTCGGGGACCTTGGCCATCATGCGGACGACGACGGCGACGCCGACGGGGTAGATGTCGGCGGGGGTCGGGTTCTCGACCGTCGCGTCCTTCATGGTGACGACGCCGATGATGCGGCTGCCCTCGGCGACGGCCTCATCGACGAGCTTGATGCTGTTCTCGCGGCCCACGGCGATGGGGGCGACGAGGACGGGGAAGACGACGGTGTCGCGCAGGGGCAGCAGGCGCAGCTCCTCGGGGACGGGGAGGTGGGCGCCTTCGCTGTTGATCTGCTTGACGATCTCTTCGGCGGCCTCGCCCTCGACGACCGTGTCTTCGGCGAATCTGTCCGTGGGCGTCGTCTGCTCGAACGGGTCTCTGTCTTCGTTATGGAAATCGGACATGGTTATTCGTCCTCGTTCTTTCTGTGCGTTGCGTCGGAGGAGGCCCCCCCCGCCCCTTCCACCGTAGACGGGGGGTGGGCAGGAGTGCCGTCATCCGTGGTGATCGGGATCATGCGCTTCTGGGGCTTGGCGGGGACGGTGCGCTTGGGCAGCGTCACCTGCAGGAAGCCGTCTTTATAGGTGGCCGTGATCTGGTCGCGGTTGATGGCGACGGCGGGCAGGCCGACGGCCCGCTCGAACGGGCCGAAATAGACCTCCAGCTGGTGGCAGCGGATGCGGCCCTCGCGGTCCTTGTGGGCCTCGGTGCGGGCGCCGGTGACGGTCAGCACGCGGTCGTCCGGGGACAGGGAGACCTGGAGGTCTTCGGAGCGCGCGCCGGCCAGCTCCATCTTGACGATCAGCGTCCGGTCGGTCTCGTGGATGTCGACGGGGGGCTGCCAGAAGCGGCCCGCGCCGCCGGCCATCGGCACGTCGAAGAAGCCCCGGAAGGCCTCGTCCTGCATCTGCTGCATCTCCCGTTCCATCTGCCGGATGATGTCTCGGTAGTCTTTGAACGCCATCGCTCTGCCTGCCTTTGGTGTCGGTGTTTGGTGTCTGTTTTCGTGAAGTTATCTGAGTATGCCACGCTCAATGACTAGCACCCGGAACGTGCGGGGGGAGTTCCCGGCGGGGGGAGAGGAAAGCCCTCACCCGGCCCGGCAAGCCGGGCCACCCTCTCCCGCAAGCGGGCGAGGGTT
>CAXUCQ010000219.1:0-1362 GCA_964249295.1 uncultured Armatimonadales bacterium
CGCCGGACGCGCAGCAGACCGTGATGCCCAGCGTGCCGGCGTCGGCGAAGGCCTGATCGAAGGCCTGCAGAGACTGCTGCGTCCAGGACGACTCGGGGCCGCCCCAACTGATCGAAAGGATCGTGGGCCGGTGCGTCGTGTCATGGATGGCCGTCGTCACGGCGTCCAGGAAGCCCTGGTCCGTGTTGCCCGCGAAATAAACGACGATGTGCGCGGCGGGGGCGACAGCCCCGGCCACTTCGATGTCAAGCATCA
Source organism: uncultured Armatimonadales bacterium (assembly GCA_964249295.1). Taxonomy (GTDB): domain Bacteria; phylum Armatimonadota; class Armatimonadia; order Armatimonadales; family Capsulimonadaceae; genus CAZZVX01. The sequence continues at coordinate 256 of CAXUCQ010000219.1, forward strand.
CCTCGCCGTCGGCGCTGTTGGGGTCTCCCGTCGGCTTGTTTTTGCCGCCGTCCACGCGCACCGCCGTCACCTTGGGTTCCGCGACGCCCAGCCCGGCGAAATACGCCTTGAGGTCTTTGAGTTTGTATCCCCCGCCCAGTTCGATGAGTGCGATGGTCTGCCCCGCGCCGTCGGCGCCCGCCGGGAAGTCATACGCCCGCGCCACCTGGAGCGGCGTGTAGGAGACGTCGGCGCCGGCCGCCGGACGGACACGCGCCTGGGAACGGGCCTGCGGGCGGCTGTCCAGCCCGAACACGCCCTGAATCACCGGCAGCAGGTCGGGCGGCACGAACAGCGGCCCCGTCCGGGCGCGGAACTCCTGACCGTCCGTGGTCCGCGCCTCCAGGGTGACTCCGAAGGCCGCCGTCATGGCCGCGACGGTGCCGGACAGGACGATGCTGCGGCGCGCGACGCTGGTCTCGACTACGGCCAACTTCTGCCCCTCCGCCCAGGTCGTGACCCGGTCCATGTCGGCCCGGTCCGCCCCGTGCTGCTCGGCAAACTCCGCGCGGCTGAGGTAGCGGCGCTCCTCCGGCGTCTGCTCCGCTATCTGTGCGACGGCGGCCTGCGTGTCGCCCGCCGGACGCGGCCTCACCAGGACCGTGACCTCGATCTGCTGATCGGGATCGGCCAGGCCGACGCCCTGCGCGCCAGGCACAGGCTGGCGATCACTGCCGGGCAGGGCGATTCGTTCTTCAGGCATGACAACACCTTTCTAAGACGCGACGGCCTCCGACGCCGCCGCAAACTGGTCCTTGAGCGCCGGGTACAGCGCCCGATACACGGGATACAGTTTCCGATACACGGAACGGGCGCTCGGGTCGGGCGCCGTCCGAGCGACCGTCTGGATGGCGGCGCGGCAGGCATCGGCCACGCTCGCGTAGGCGCCCACCCCGACCGCCGCGAGCAGCGCCGCGCCCAGGGCCGGGCCTTCGTCAACGCTCAGCGTGACGTGCTCCTGACCCGTCACGTCGGCGTGGATCTGACGCCAGAGGGCTGACCGCGCCCCGCCCCCGGACGCGCGCACCTGCGAGACGGGGACGCCGAGTTCGCGGAAGATCGTGAACG
>CAXUCQ010000219.1:1372-5465 GCA_964249295.1 uncultured Armatimonadales bacterium
CGTTGAGCGCGAACGCCACGCCTTCCATCACGGCGCGCGCGAAGTGCTGCCGCCCGTGCCGCAGGGTGATGCCGAAGAACGTCCCGCGCGCGTCCGCGTCCGGGTACGGCGTCCGCTCGCCCGTCAGGTACGGCAGGAAGATCAGCCCTTCGGAGCCGGGCGGGACGGTCGCCGCGCCCTGAGCCATGAGGTTGTAGGCATCATCCCCCGTCGTCCGCGCCACGACGCCTTCGGGCTGGAAGAACGTGTCCCGCAGCCAGCGCAGGCTGCCGCCCGCCGACAGGACGACTCCCATCGTGTGCCACGCGCCCGGCACGGCGTGGCAGAACGTGTGGACGCGCAGCTGCGGGTCGGTCGCGGGCGTGTCCGAACACGCGAACACGACGCCGCTCGTGCCGACCACGCTGGACACGATGCCGGGTTCGACGATGCCGCTGCCGACCGCCCCCGCCGCCTGATCGCTCCCGCCGCCCACGACGGGCGTGCCGACCGCCAGCCCGGTAAACGCCGCGGCTTCCGCGCTCACCTGGCCCGTGATCTCGGGACCCTCGGCACATTCCGGCATCCACGCGCGCGGGATGTCTGCCGCCGCCAAGACTTCCTCCGACCAGCACCGATGCGCCACGTCGAACAGCGCCGTGCCGCTGGCGTCCGAGACCTCCGTCGCGTGGACGTCCGTCAATCTGAGGCGGACATAGTCCTTCGGCAGCAGCACCTTAGCGACGCGGGCGTAGGTTTCCGGCTCGTGGTTGCGGAGCCACACGATCTTGGGCGCCGTGAACCCGGTCAGCACGGGATTGCTGATGTATCTGACCAGGTTCTCGCGCCCGACCTGGGCCGTGATCCAGTCGCACTCCGCCTGCGTCCGCTGGTCGCACCAGAGCAGCGCGGGCCGCAGCACGGCGTCGTCTTTGTCCAAGAAGACCGACCCGTGCATCTGCCCGCTCAGCCCAATCCCGGCGACTTCCTCGCCCCGGATGCCGGCCTTTGCCAGCACGTTCTGGGTCGCGGCGACGCACCCCTGCCACCAATCCGCCGGGTCCTGCTCCGCCCACAGCGGGCGCGGCGTGGACAGCGGATATGTTTGCGTGTCCGAGGCCACCGGCCTGCCCTCAGGCGTAATCAACAGCGCCTTGAAGCCGCTCGTGCCGACATCCAGGCCGAGGAAGTAGGTCACTGGTTGTCCCCAGCGGAAAAGGCGAACTCTGCCGTCTCATCGCCCACGACAAGGCCAGGCAGTTTCTCCGTAGTGGCGTGGAGAATCTTTTTCGCTTCCGGTGAACTAAAGGGGTGAATGTCTTCTTTAATGTGAGGCAGGTCTTCAATCCCCTTACCACTGGCAACCGCCGCGAACCTGCCCATGCTTCGGCCTTTGGGAATAAGGTTGCCGTTGAGCGTTCCAGCGGCTTCATTGTAATCGTTTCCCAGTTGCTGAATTCTAGCCCCCAGTTTGGCGTACCGCTCGATGAACAGACAAGCCGCGTTATAAATTTTTTCGCCGCAGTCCTTGATGTCCGTGGCTTCCTTCTCAATTGCAGCCCGACGCCACAACTGGTTGGACACTTTTAACAACAGCATCAGAGAGTTTGGGCCGCAGACGATTACATTTCTGCTCATCGCGAACTCTGTTAAGCCAGGATCGTTCTCCATCGCCGTCGCATACAGGTTTTCTGCGGGCAGGAACAAGACCACAGCCTCGACGGAGTCTTGATGGTCGACGAAATAGTTCTTCGAGGCCAAATCAGAGACGCGGGACTTGACATTGTCACAGTGCTTCTTCAGAAGCAGGGAGCGTTGGGCATCATCCTGAGCCATTTGCGCCTGCACACAGGCATCCATGACGGCTTTCGCATCTACGAGAACTTTCTGTCCGCCGGGCAGAGAAACAACCAGATCAGGTATCTTACGTCCTTCTTCTGTTTCACGTGAAGCCTGGGTTTCAAAGTGACACTTGTCTAGCATTCCCACGAATTCCACCAACTGCCTAAGAATAAGTTCCCCGTAGTTGCCTTTGACCTTCGGGCTGGCGCTCAGTGCGTTGGTCAGGGCTTTTGCCTGATCGTGCAATGAGCGCTCCGCATCCTGAAGTTGTGCGATCTGCTGTTTTAGCCCTCCGTATGCCTCCTGAGAACCTTTTTTCATGCTCTCGATAGCTTCGTTGTACGACTGCAACTTGTCCTGAAGTGGCTCCAATGTTCGAGCCACGGTTTCTGCATGGCGTTGCAGTTCCGTGTCGCTGCTCTTTTGGAAAGTCTCTGCGAGTTGGCCGATGCCTTGTTTTGCTTCCTCAAGCGTCTTTTTCAGAATCTGTTGAGTAATGATCTCAAACTGATGGGCGGAGGCTTCTTCGGTCTGCTGTTTGGCTAATGCTCTTTCAAGACTTGCTTTTTCCGCAGTGAGGTTGATTTCCAATGTCTCAACCGTATGGCTCAGGCCATCAATCTGCGTCCGCAAGTGGTCCGCTTCTGTCTCCGATTTGGTCGCCCTTTCTAACGCCAGATCATGTTTAGTTTGTAGCGCACGCAGTTGCGTGGTTGTGTCCGTAAGACGCTGCATCAGCTCGGACTTGGCTTTTTCTGCAGCTTCCGTGTTCGTCTTGGCCGCAACAACCGCCGGCTCCGCGTGGTTATACTTCTGCTGGAGGGTGTTAAACGCTGACTTTAGCTCGTCTGCCCTGCTGTCGGCGGCCTCAGCGCGACTGTTAGCAGCGTCGGAGGTTGCCCGCGCGGCGGCTGCGTTCGCTGCAGCATCTCTCAACGCATTCTGAGCCTCATCAAGCTTTAATTGAACAGCCTGAACTTTCTGCGTCTCTTCGGAAATCCGTGTGTGCAAAGCATCTGTATCTACCGCAGGCGCGGGTCTAACACGCCATAGAAGCACGGCGATGATTGCAGCGGTCGCTAAACCGACCGCGATAATGACTGGCAGGACTTGCACAGAACCCCCCAACTTCTCCACGTCAAACGAGACTTAAGAATGCACAAGACGATTACATCAGCAGGCGTATCCACTCCAAAATGGCCTCGGCGGCGTCCAGGTGCCGCAGGGCCGTGTCCCGGTCGTAGAGCTGGGCCGGGACGCCTTCCGCCGACTCGACGGAGCGGGCCGTCAGGAAGTCGGAGTTGAGTTCCGCCGCCGCGTTCATAATCTCCAGCGGCGCGTGCAGGGCGTTGGCGCTCTGGATGATGTTGTGGCCGCGCGGGTTCTTCTGCAGGCGCACGATGCAGCCGGCGCGCAGGGACTTCTCCGCCGCCTGCTGCGCGAAGAACACGGCGGCGTAGTAGATGCCCGCGTCCTGCAGCGTGGTCGCCGTCGCCATGTCGGACTTGGCCTGCGACCAGTTGTTCTGCGCGGTGGAACGCTCGATCAGCCGCGCCTCGGGGTTGTTCTCGTCTGCCATATCCCCACACTACGCGAAGAACCGGGCCAGATACTCCCGCGAGCGCCGCAGGCCTTTCTGTTCGCCCTCGGGCGTGCCGTTGTAGCGCGCGTCTTCGAGTTCCACGGCGATGATGCCGTCGAAGCCGACCTCGGACAATCCCGACGCGACGCCCGCCCACGGCACGACGCCCTCGCCGGGGATGCAGTAGCGCCACCAGCCCTCCCCGAAGCCGGGCGCGTTGCGGGCCGCCGAGCCGGGAGCGTCCTTGGGCAGCGACGCGCCCAGGTTGCCCGTCTCATACAGGCGGTCGGCGTCGAACGCCGTGTCCTTGCCGTGCGCGTGCCGCACATGCGCCCCGAACTCGTGCAGGAACCGCAGCGGGTCCACGCCCAGGCGGGCCAAATGGCTGGGGTCGTAGTTCAACCCCAATGCCCCTGCGCCGCGCTCGGCGTCCAGCGCCAGCATGGCGCGCACGGTCTCGGGCGTCACGCCCAGCGCCGGGTACAGCGGGCCGGGGCCGGGCCAGCCTTCCAGCGCGAACACGATGCCCGCGTCCGACAGCGCCTGGCTCGCCTTGGGCCACGCCTGACTCCAGTTCCCGAAACTCTCCGCCCGCGACTGCCCCCCGTCCGGCGGCAGGAACACGCCGAACGCCCGCGTCAGCCCCAGGTCGCGGGCCTGCGCCGCCGCGCCGGTGATGGTCTGCACCCC
>CAXUCQ010000220.1:0-5446 GCA_964249295.1 uncultured Armatimonadales bacterium
CACGCCGAACACGCCGCCGAGGCCGCCGAAACGGCGGGCGCTTTGGGCGAGTTCTGGCCGATGCACGATCTTCTCTACGAAAACCAGCAGGCACTGACGGACGACGATCTGATGGCGTATGCCGACGCGCTGAGTCTGGATGTGGAGACGTTCCGGGGCCAGATGACGCGGCACACCCACGCCGATCGGGTGCAACAGGACTTTCAAGGCGGCCTTCGCAGCGGCGTCCACGCCACGCCGACGTTTTTCATCAACGGCGCGAACTACGACGGCGGCTGGGACACGGCTTCGCTGCTGGCGGCTTTAGAACAGGCCACCGCGTAGAAGCAAAAAGAAAGGCGCCGCAATGACGACTATGAAAGCAGTGCGTGTACATCAGTACGGCGGGCCGGAGGTGCTGATGTACGAAGACGTGCCGAAGCCGGAAGCCAAGGAGGGCGATCTTCTCGTCCGCGTCTACGCGGCGGGAGTCAACCCCGGCGAGGTCAAAATCCGGCAGGGGTTGTTCGCCCAGTATCATACGCTGCCGCAACCCGTGGGCTTCGACTTCTCCCGCGTGGTCGAGGCGCTCGGCCCCGGCGTCTCCGGGTTCGAGGTCGGCCAGGCGGTCTACGCCAACTCCGACTCGACGCGCGACGGCGCGAATGCCGAGTACGTCGCCGTCCGCGCGTCGGAGGCGGCCCCACGCCCGGCGTCGCTCGACTTCATTCAGGCGGCCTCGGTCCCGCTCGCGGGGTTGACGGCATGGCAGGCGCTTTTCACGGAGGCGAAGCTGACGCCGGGCCAGCGTGTTCTGATTCACGGCGCGGGCGGCAGCGTTGGATCCTTCGCCGTGCAGTTCGCGCATTTCCGGGGCGCGCACGTCATCGCGACGGTCGCCGGCGACGACGCGGACTGGGTGTTGGAGAGCGGCGCGGACGAGATCATCGACTACAAGACGATGAGGTTCGAGGAGACGGCCCGCGACCTGGATGTGGTGCTGGACACCATCGGCGGGGAGACACAGGCGCGTTCGTGGCAGACGCTGAGAGCCGGGGGCGTCCTGGTCGCCACCCCCGGCCCGCCCTCGCCCGAACGGGCGGCGGAATTCGGGGTCCAAGCCAAGTTCGTCCAGGTGTCTCCAAGTCCCGATGACTTGAAGCAGATCGCCGGTTTGATCGACGGTGGCCGTGTCCACACGCGCATCGGGGTTGTGCTGCCTCTGTCTCAGGCGCGAGAGGCCCACGCGCTGGTCGCGGCGGGCGGGACACGAGGCAAAGTCGTCCTGCGAGTCGCCTCCTAAGCCTGCTCTGGGCGATGTCAAGGCATGGTTTGACTGACACGAGGAGGTTCGTCTTGTCTGGGATTGTTGTTCTTTACGTAGTCTATGCCGTCGTGCTGCTGGCGGGTGGGTCGATGGGCTATGCGCGGGCGAAGTCGGCCCCGTCACTGGTCGCGGGTGTCGTGTCGGGCGTGCTGGCCGCCGTCGCCGCCGCGCTGCTGCACCTGCACCACCCGCGCTCCGGCCTGGGGCTGGGCATCATCCTGGCGCTGGGGATGGCGGTCTTCTTTTTTGGCCGCTTCCAGCAGACCAAAAAGCCGATGCCGGCGGTGCCGGTGATTGCGCTCAGTGTGATCGTGCTGATCGCATCCGTCGCGCGCCTTGTGCTGGCCCCACACGCGGCGTAGGGAACAGACTTCTTGCATCAGGGCGGGGGGACCCCGCCCCTACGGTGGTCCCGGAGAGGGTTCGTAGGGGCGAGGTCCTCTCGCCCTTCTTGTGGCTCAGCACCTCTTTAGGTCTCGCCGGCGCGCGGCTCAGGCGGCGAGACGTGCGAACTCTTCCAAGGACAGCGTCTCGCCGCGCCGTCCGGCGTCTATGCCCGCCGCCGCCAGCGCCGCCGTGGCCTTCTCGCGGTCCCAGCCCAGGGCCGGGTCGCCGCTGAGAGCGCCGACAAGGGCCTTGCGGCGCTGCCCGAACGCCGCCCGGACCACGGCGAAGAACTGAGTTTCGTCGCTAACGACGACCGGCGGCGCGTCGTGGGGCGTCAGGTGGACGATGGCGCTGTCCACGTCCGGGGCGGGCAGGAAGACGCGGCGGGACACGATGCCGATGGTCTCGACTCTGGCGTGGAACTGGGCGAAGACGCTGAGCGCGCCGTAGTCCGCCGTAGCGGGCGATGCGGTGAGCCGCTGCGCGACCTCTTTCTGCACCAGCAGCACGATCACGCCGAAACGACCGCGCTGCGCGAGCAGGACGGAAAGCAGCGGCGTCGTGATGTTGTAGGGGATGTTGGCGACGACTTTGATACTCGGGCCGCTTGCAAAGCGTTCGTCCAAGAACCGCGGCCAGTCGAGGCCGAGCGCGTCGGCGGACACGACGCGGACTTGCGGCAGGTCCGCGACCGTTTCCGTCAGCGCGGGCAGCAGGTCCCGATCCACTTCAATGGTGACGACCTGCCCCTCGGTCGTCGCCGCTCCGGCCAGCGCCTGAGTCAGAACGCCGAGGCCTGAGCCGATCTCCAGCACACGGTCACCCGGACCGACCTCCCCTGCCCCGACGATCTTGGCGAGCGTATTGGCGTCCACGAGGAAGTTCTGTCCGAAGCGTTTGCGCGGGTGCAGGCCGTGGCGCCGCAGCAGCGCGGCGACGGCGGCGGGGCTGGAAAGGTTCATACCGGCAAGTGTACCCCAAACGAAAAAGCGCCCCGGCATCTGCCGGGGCGCGTCTCGACTCTCTTAGCGGGTGGGGTTTAGAACCCAGACCGTGACGTGACGCCGTCCGACACTCGCCGCCTCGCGGGTCGTCGTGTGGCCCAGGTCGATCCGATGCCCTTTGATCGCGCCGCCCGTATCGCCCGCGACGGCGTAGCCGTAGCCCTCGACATACAGGCGGGAGCCGAGGTGGATCACGCGCGGGTCCACGGCGACCACGCCGTAGCCGGCGCGCATCCCCGTCGCGCAGCGCCCGGAGGCGCTGCCCTCGTAGGGCGAGTAGCCGGTCGCCGTCATGCTGATGGCCCGCATCCGGTTGTACGTCCCGGCGCGGGACGGCAGGGCGCGCGCCTCGCGCACCCGGATGCCGGCGAGCGTCTCTGCCGGGATCGGGCGGCGGGTGACGGTCGTCTTGACCAATTTGTGCGACGTGGGGCGCTCGTTGACGTAGCCGACGAGAAACGTCTTAGTCAGCACGCCCGGCACGCCGCCGTGGCCGGCCTGGACATGGCCGGGGGCGACACTGGCGCTCATCTTGAAGACGGAGCCGCAGGGAATCGCTGTGCTGCGGTTTTCCAGCGCGAGCCGCACGCGGGTCACAACGATAGGCAAGTTGGGTGTGACCGGCATGGAAAGCGCGGGCCGCACCCGGTCGGTGTGGGTCAGAGTGATGCCCACTTCCTGCAAAGCCTCGGCCACGGTCGCGCCGTGAGTGGTGATCGTCCGCGCCGCGTGGACGCCGTCGGTCAGAAGAACGGGAACGGCGGGGGCCACCGGGAGGGTGACAGAAGCGTCGGAGATGACCGCGGAAGCGGGCGCCGCCTCCGCAACGGGATTTCCGGGCGATGTGTGGTCGGCGGGGGCAGTGGGTGTCGTCGCGCTGATGACCGCATTGGTCCCGGCGGGTGACCGTCCGGCCTGGGCGGCCAGAACGGCGAAGGGCGTGGCGAGCGTGGCCGCAGAAAACATTGTCGCGGTTACAGTCCCGATCACGCGAGTCGTCTTCGGATTTCGCAAATGGTCTCTCCTTAAGGTCTGGGGGGCGGGCCGTCCTCTTCGACGGGCTTCGGAAGTCTCTCGCACGCGCCCTGTGTCCCATTGTGTTATCGGAACGCCGTATGGGCGAGCCGACCTTTGCTGAGTCTCTTTTTTTGACGTCATGGCAGTATAACATGGGAACGCGGGCCTGTCAAACCAGGTAATCCTTACAGGCGCGATTTATTAGACTTTATTTGCATCTGTTCATAGTAAAAACTCTGAAAATTAACGCGGAAGATCGTTCAACTACACTGGAATTATGGTAAAATAGATGGTGTTGCGAACAGACGTTTGATTGAAGGGGAATTGACTTGGACAAAGAAAAGGCATTGGAAACGGCGTTGTCGCAGATCGACAAGCAGTTCGGCAAGGGCGCGGTCATGCGGCTGGGCGACTCGAAAAAGCTGGTCACGGAAGCCGTCTCGACGGGCAGCATCGCGCTCGCCATCGCCCTGGGCGTCGGCGGCGTGCCCAAGGGCCGTGTGACCGAAGTTTATGGGCCGGAGTCGTCCGGCAAGACCACGCTGGCGCTGCACCTGGTCGCCGAGGCGCAGAAGGCGGGCGGCATCGCCGCCTACATCGACGCCGAACACGCGCTGGACCCGGAGTACGCGCGCAATCTGGGCGTGGACATCGACGGCCTGCTGGTGTCGCAGCCGGCCACGGGGGAGGAAGCCCTGGAGATCGCCGACGGCCTGGTGCGCTCGGGCGCGCTCGCCCTGATCGTGGTCGACTCCGTCGCGGCGCTGGTCCCCAAGGCCGAGATCGAGGGCGAAATGGGCGACAGCCACATGGGGCTGCAGGCCCGCATGATGTCGCAGGCGTTGCGCAAGCTGTCCGGCAACGTTTCCAAGACGAACTGCGTCCTGCTGTTCATCAACCAACTGCGCGAAAAGATCGGCGTCATGTTCGGCAACCCCGAAACGACGCCGGGCGGCAAGGCGCTCAAGTTCTACGCCTCGGTGCGGCTGGACGTGCGCCGGGTCGAGACCTTGAAGCAGGGCACGGACATGGTCGGCAACCGCACCAAGGTCAAAGTCGTCAAGAACAAGGTCGCCCCGCCCTTCCGCCAGGCCGAGTTCGACATCATGTTCGGCAAAGGCATCTCCCGCGCGGGAGGAATATTGGACATGGCGATTGAACTAGGCCTTGCCAACAAGAGCGGGTCGTGGTTCACGTATGGCGATATGCGGATCGGGCAGGGGCGCGAGAACGCCAAGTCGTTCCTGGACGACAACCCGGACGTGGCGGCGGAGATGGAGGCGCGCATCCGCGCCGAGTCGCTCGGCGCCGATGTGGAGACGTTGCCCACGACCTTTGAGAGCGCGGACGTGGAGACGCTGGCGCTGGCGGTGTGAGTCTTCCGTTGAGAATCTGACCCGGTGTGAGGAGTACAAGCAATGGCCTTCGATTTCAAGAAGTCGCTGATCAAGGTGCAGGGCGGGCGGACGTACCTGCCCGTCTCGGCGCGCATCGTCTGGTTCCGCGAGGAACACCCCGACTGGGGCATCCACACGGAAGCCGTCGAGATCAACCACGAGAAGCAGTATGCGGTCTTCAAAGCCACCATCTACAACGCCGAAGGCAGGGTGATGGCGATGGGGACGAAAAAAGAAGACGTCAAAGGCTTCGGCGATTATTTAGAAAAGGCCGAGACCGGGGCGGTCGGCCGCGCCCTGGTCGCCGTGCTGGAGAATTACCAGGAGGCGGACGG
>CAXUCQ010000221.1:0-5432 GCA_964249295.1 uncultured Armatimonadales bacterium
GCCCCTGGGTGTGACGCCAGACGGGGCTGAGCTGCCCGAAATGCCGCAGGCGCTCGGTGATGGCCCTGATTTGCCTGCCGGCCTGCCCGCGCCCGGCGGTGGGGTTGACGATAAAGACCGGGTCGGGGGCGCTGTCCGGCGGCGGGGTTGACATGGGAACTTTGCGCGCATTATAGCACAATGCGCCGTGGGGTGCAAGCGGGATGCCCGGCGTCAGGCGATCTGTTCGCCGATGCCGAGCGCCTTGAGGTCGTCACGGGACTGCGGGGAAGCGTCCAGGGCGCGCATCTGCTGGGCCACGTCCTCGTCGGAGAGGCCCTGACGCGCCATGGCCTCGTGGACGAAGGCGTGCCGGTCCGACGCCATCAGCAGATCGAGCGTGGAGATGTCGAGGATGTCGGCGAGTGCGCCCAGCGCCGGCACCGTCAGCGCGATGTCGCTCTCGGCGCGCGCCCGCAGCAGCGTCTGGGCGTACTCCAACTCGCGCATGGCCTGTTCGAGCGGCGCGCTCATCACCCGGTATTCGTTGACTTTTTCGGCCAACCCTGCGCTCAAATCGTTGCCGGCCATAGACAAGGCTCACCTTCTGCGGTATCATTCCGTAGGGGATTGCGTACAGGCCAGTATAGCACGCCGGGAAAAGCGCCGTCAATCGCCCGTTCCGCGTGTCGGCGTCGGCGCGGGGAATCCGTGTTTATCTTAGGCTGGACGCGGGTATAGGGGAGAGCGCAATCGTCGCTCCCAATCCCGCCGCCCCTTTGTTCCAGTTTGTTTCATCTTAGGAAGCCTCGATCACCATGTCCATCGTTTCTTTGATGCCCTCGCGTCCCACAGACCCCGGAGCGCCGCGAAGCGCCGCCGCCCGCGTCTGGGACTGGATGGACCGGCCCGACTCGGCGGCCCTGCACGGCCTGCTGAGCGGCGCGGTCTGGTTCGTGATCGGCACCATCTTAGGGCTGATCATGTCCGAAGAACTGACCATGCCCGATCTGTTCGAGGGCATCTCGTGGCTGACCTTCAGCCGCCTGCGCCCAGCCCACGTCAACATGGTCGTCTTCGGGTTCCTGACCGTCGCCTTCTACGGCGGGTGGTACTTCGTCGTGCCGCGCCTGTGCAAGACGCCGCTGCACACCAACCGACTGGCCAACATACTGCTGTTCTTCTGGAACATCGCCATCACGGTCGGCACGATCGCCGTCCTCGGCGGCGACACGCAGGGCCGGGAATACACGGAGTACCCCTGGTACGTGGACTGGCCCGCCGAGGTCCTGCTGATCCTGAACGCCTACATCATCTTCGCCACCATCGCCAACCGGCGCGAGCCGAAGTTGTACGTGTCGCTCTGGTACATCGGCGGCACGGTCGTCTGGATCGCCGCGCTGTGGGCGATCGGCCACGTCATCTGGCACCCGTGGACGACGTTCGTCGCCAACGGCCAGACCCACGTGCTGTGGGGGCTGTTCTCGGGCCGCACGAGTCTGCCGAACACGGCCATCAGCGACTTCCAGCGCACCGGGGCCATTCAGGGCCTGGACGACGCCGTCTGGAACTGGTTCTACGGACACAACATCCTGGGCCTCTTCATCACGACGGGCGGCCTGGGGATCGCCTACTACCTGGTCCCCAAGATCTCCAAGCGGCCCCTGTACTCGCACACCATGTCGCTGATCGGCTTCTGGTCGATCGCGCTGCTGTACACGGAGACCGGGCAGCACCATCTGCTGCAGGCCCCGATCCCGAACTGGCTGAAGATGGTCGCCATCATCGGGTCGATCTCGCTGGTCATCCCGGTCTTCACGTTCGCCACCAACATCTTCATGACGATGCGGGGCAACTGGGGGCAGATGCTGACCAACGTCCCGTTGCGGTTCGTCCTGACCGGCGCGTTCTTCTACTTCGCCGTCTCGTTCCAAGGGTCGGTGCAGTCGCTGATGTCGGTCAACCGGTTCGTCCACTTCACGCAGTGGACCATCGCCCACGCGCACCTGGCTCTGGTGGGGGCGTTCGGCTTCATCGCCTCCGGGGCCATGCTCTACATGGTGCCTCAGATCGCGCGCAGGCCGCTGTGGAGCCGGAACCTGGCGGACGCCCAGTACTGGCTGATGCTGCTGGGCATCACCGGCTACTTCTGGGCGATCACCATCGCGGGGCTGGCGCAGGCGAGCGCCTGGGTGACGCTCGGCCAGCAGATCGTGAAGGCCTACACGGTCGTCAAGCCTTACTTCATCATGCGGTCCTGGTTCGGCGGCCTGATCGTGATCGGCGCGATCATGATGGCGATCAACCTGTACCAGACGCTGATGGTGCCGGCTCTGGACGCCGCCGCCCTGCGCCGCAAATCGCTCGCCGATCTGCAGGAGATCGGCGCCGGCCCGCCGCTCGCCGACGGCGTCGCCCTGGCCGATTAGAGAAAATCGATCAGACCTCTTGCGTAAGTCCCCCAGGACTGAAGTCCTGGGCTACGGAGGGCATATTGCCCGCCTCCGCGGGCGCAGGAGTAGATCTTTCCGACGCCCGCGCAGGCGGGCGACACGCTCTTTGCAACCCATTGCGTAAGTCCCAGGACTTCAGTCCTGGGACTTACGCAAAAGGTTTATTAGAAAATCACGCTCGCCATGAAGATGACCCCGCTGACTCTGGTTGCCGGTTCGTCGCTGATCTTTTTCAGCGTCATGATCGCCAACATCATCATGCCGCCCCAGGTGTTCCACCCGAGGCCGAGCGCCAACGCGCGCCCCTACACGGCGCTGGAACTGGAAGGGCGCGACATCTATGTCCGCAACGGCTGCGTCTACTGCCACTCCCAGGACGCGCGTCCGATGGACTGGGGCATGGGGAGCGGCATGGCGTCCCAGCCCGGCGATTACGCCTACGACTCCCCACACCTGGTCAGCGAACACCGCAACGGCCCCGACCTCTCCCATGAGGCCGGGTATCACACCGACGACTGGCACTGGGCGCACTTCGAGAACCCCCGCTACACCCGTCCGCAGTCGTTCATGCCGTCGTTCAAGTACATCCAGGGCCACGACCGCGTGGCGCTGATCGCCTATCTCCAGTGTCTGGGCGGCAGGATGGGGACCAGCCGCGCGACGCAGCAGTCGCAGCTCAAGCCGCTGCTGGTGCAGTACTACCAGAAGGGGCCGGGCGAGAACGTCTCCTACCTGCAGTCGACGTTCCCCTCGGGCTGGGTCAATCACATCCCGAACCCGGAGCCGGTGACGGTCGGGTCGGTCGAGCGCGGGCGCGTCTTGTACGTGGCCTACTGCGCGGGCTGTCACGGCGAACACGGCGACGGGCGCGGCCCGGCCAAGCCCTACCTGAACCCGCCCCCGATGGATTTCACGCTGGTCCAGGCGTCCGGCGCGGACCCGGCGGCGGGGACGCCCTCGCTCCGCACGCCCAACCCGCAGCCCGGCTACCACTACGACTACCGGCGCAACGAGGTCAGCACCATCTCACAGGGGTCGATCTACTACGTGCTGGTCGAGGGCATCCCCGGCAGCGCCATGCCGATGTTCCGGGGGCAGTTGGAATCGGAGAAGATGTGGGACGTCGGCAACTACGTCGGCTGGGCCTTCATGGGATGGAAACAGGAGCCGTTCAGCGGTCGCTACGAAGAATTGGCGAAGTTCGAGAAGGACCGTCAGCCCTGGGAACACACCTTCGAGGCGGGGCAGCCGCGTATGGCGTCGGCGCGGTGAGAAGCAGCAGGAAGAGCGCTTCAAAGGGAAAGGCCGCCCAGGACGGGCGGCCTTTCCCTTTGTTCACAAACCGGCTTGCTCGTAGCGCTTGTTGACGGCGTCCCAGTTGATGGTATTCCACCAGGCGGCCAGGTACTCCGGGCGGCGGTTCTGGTACTTCAGATAGTAGGCGTGTTCCCAGACGTCGTTGCCTAGGATGGGGAAATGGCCGTCCGACATCGGGTTGTCCTGGTTGGCGGTGCTGACGACCTGCAGGCCGCCGCCCGCCGCCTTGACGAGCCAGGCCCAGCCCGACCCGAAGCGCTTGACGCCCGCGTCGTTGAACTGGGTCTTGAAGTCCGCGAAGCTGCCGAACGCGGTGGCGATCGCTTCGGCGAGAGCGCCGTTCGGTTCGCCGCCGCCGTTCGGCCCCATGATCTCCCAGAACATGGAATGGTTGACGTGTCCGCCTCCGTTGTTGCGGACCGCCGCGCGGATGTCCTCGGGGATGCCGCTCAGGTCTTTGATCAATTCTTCCGGGCTTTTGCCGCCCAGCTCGGGGTGCTTCTCAAGCGCGGCGTTGAGGTTGGTGACGTAGGCCTGATGGTGCTTGTCGTGGTGCAGGTGCATCGTTTGTTCGTCGATGTGCGGCTCCAGCGCCGTGTAATCGTAGGGCAGTGGGGGGACTTGAAAGGCCATGGTGATCTCCTCGTGTGCGATGTTGGTGTCAAGAGCGCAAAATCTTACCCGCCGGAATACGGGTTTCAAGTGGATAATACCCAAAGCGCGCGAATTTGCCGTGTCGACTCGCGTGAAAAGTATGTTAAACTGGTAACGGATTGGGTATAATCCCGGCGATGGACGATGAGACGACGCTGATCTATGGGCGCGTCGGTGGCCCGGAGCCGTTCTACGAACTGGTGGAGGAATTCTATCAAGGCGTCGGGAATGACGCGGTGTTGCGCCCACTGTATCCAGATGATTTGACTGCCGCGAAGGAACACATGACTCTGTTCCTGATTCAGCGCTTCGGCGGGCCGATGGGGTATGACAAAAGGCGAGGGCATCCCCGCCTTCGGATGCGGCATATGCCGTTCCAGATCGGCACCGCCGAGAAGGAAGCGTGGCTGAGGCAGATGGACGTGGCCGTAGACCGCGTCACAGCCCTTCACCCGTTCCGAGAAGTCTTGAAGCGTTACTTCGCGGAATCCGCCGCGTTTCTGGTAAACCATTCCGAGTTGAGTTAGCGATCTTTCGAGTCGAGTCAGCGATCTTCGAGGTGCAGCCACCTCACTGCCCCGGTGGTAGTTTTGCCGGCAGATGTTATTTCGGCCCCAAAGTTTCAGGTAAACTGGAGAACTGTTCCATGATTAAACACCACCGAATGTCACTCACCGCTGGCCTCGGCGCCCTGGGCGCGGCGTTTCTGGCTCCCGCGACCCATGCGGACCCGTTCCTGCCGGTGCCTCCTGCCTCGTTCCTCAACTACCACGTCTCGACGGCGCGGGGCCTGTCGGAGGAGGTGGCGCAGGACGTGACGGTGCGGGCGCGCCTGGCCCGGCACTTCGGGATGAGCGCGCCGGCGGTGTCGGAGTACGTGCGGCAGAACCTGGTGGAGACGACGCTGACGGCGGGCCAGGCGGGCCGCTACCGGGTGGCGTGCATCAGCCCGTCGGGGCGCGAGTACTTCGTCTCGGAGCGGCTGGCGGCCGGCACCCCCGTCTTCGCACTCGCCGCCACGGGACAGCC
>CAXUCQ010000222.1:0-5432 GCA_964249295.1 uncultured Armatimonadales bacterium
TCCTTTCCCCACGCGCCCATCTTCTCCCGCGCCCGTCTTTTCCATCACGCCCGTCTTCTCCCTCCACTGTTGCCCTACGCTCCGCCGGGAGCATCACTCTGAGCGCATTATCATGAACATCACCATCCCAGAACTTTCGCTCGTGGTCCTCGTCGGCGCGTCCGGGTCGGGCAAATCGACGTTCGCGCGGCGGCACTTCCAGCCGACCGAGACGCTGTCGTCGGACTTCTGCCGGGGCCTGGTCCGCGACGACGAGAACGACCAGGCGGCGACGGGGGATGCGTTCGACGTGCTGCACTTCATCGCGTCCAAGCGCCTGGCGGCGGGGCGGCTGACGGTCGTGGACGCCACCAACGTCCAGCCCGAGGCGCGCAGGCCGCTGGTCGCGCTGGCCCGCGAGTACCACTGCCTGCCGGTCGCCATTGTCCTGGACCTGCCGGAGCGGGTCTGTCACGCGCGTAGCGAAGGGCGGACGGGCCGGGACTTCGGGCCGCACGTCGTCCGAAACCACGTCCGCTCGCTGCGCCAATCGCTGCGCGGGCTGGAGCGCGAAGGCTTCCGGCACGTCTTCGTGCTGCACAGCCCCGAGGAAGTGGAAGCCGCGACGGTCACGCGCGAGCCGCTGTACAACAACAAAAAGACGGAGCACGGGCCGTTCGACATCGTCGGCGACGTGCATGGGTGTTTTGACGAACTTGTGGCGCTGCTCTCGCGGTTGGGCTACGGGGTGGAGGGACACGCCGTTCGGCCACCAGCGGGACGCAAGGCCGTGTTTTTGGGCGACCTGGTCGACCGGGGGCTGAAGACGCCGGACGTGCTGCGACTGGTCATGGGCATGGTCGCGGGCGGCACGGCCTTGTGCGTGCCGGGCAACCACGACGTCAAACTGCTGCGGAAGCTGGGCGGCAAGAACGTGCAGGTCACGCACGGGCTGGCCGAGACGCTGGAACAGATGAGCCGGGAGCCGGCGGAATTCGCGGCGGAGGTCCGGCGCTTCTTGGACGGGCTGGTGAGCCACTACGTCCTGGACGGCGGGACGCTGGTCGTCGCCCACGCCGGGATGAAGGCGGAGATGCAGGGGCGCGGGTCGGGCAAGGTGCGCGAGTTCGCCCTGTTCGGGGAGACCACGGGCGAGACGGACGAGTTCGGCCTGCCGGTCCGCTACGACTGGGCGAGGCAGTACCGAGGCGGGGCGGCGGTCGTCTACGGCCACACGCCGATCCCGACGCCCGAGTGGCTCAACGGCACCATCAACATCGACACGGGATGCGTCTTCGGCGGGCGTTTGACCGCCCTGCGCTGGCCGGAGCGGGAACTGGTCTCGGTCCCGGCCCTGGCGACCTATGCCGAGCCGGCCCGCCCGTTTCTGCCCCCGGAAGCGCCCGAAGAGCCGTCGGCCCCCGGCCTCACGGCGCAGCAGCAGCACGACGACGTGCTGGACATCGAGGACGTGACGGGCAAGCGGCGGATCGGGACGCGCCTGCACGGCAGCGTCACCGTCCGTGAGGAGAACTCGGTCGCGGCGCTGGAAGTGATGAGCCGCTTCGCCGCCGACCCGCGCTGGCTGATCTACCTGCCCCCGACCATGTCGCCGTCGGAGACGACGTCGGAGCCGGGCCTGCTGGAACACCCCGCCGAGGCGTTCGCCTATTACCGCAATCAGGGCGTGCCGTCCGTGATCTGCGAAGAAAAACACATGGGGTCGCGGGCCGTCGTGATCGCCTGCCGTGATGCCGATGCCGCACGAACGCGCTTCGGCGTCGCCGACGGCAGCCTCGGCGTCTGCGTCACCCGCACCGGGCGGCGTTTCTTCGACGACACGGCGCTGGAACGGGAGTTCCTGACGGTCATCCAGACGGCCATGACGGGGAGCGGCCTGTGGGACGAACTGGGAAGCGACTGGGTGTGCCTGGACTGCGAACTGATGCCCTGGTCGGCCAAAGCCCAGGAACTGCTCAAGCAGCAGTACGCCGCCGTCGGCGCGGCGGCAGGCGCGGCCCTGCCCGAAGTGGTCCGCCTGCTCACCCAGGCGGCGGCCCGGACGCCCGACGTGGAGCCGCTGCTGGACAGGTTCACGGGACGACGGGCGGCGGCGGAGCGGTTTGTCGCCGCCTACCGTCGCTACTGCTGGCCGGTGCATTCCCTGGCCGACCTGCGCCTGGCGCCGTTCCATCTGCTGGCGTCCGAGGGGGTGACCCACACGGACAAAGATCATCGGTGGCACATGGACACCTTGGCACGCCTCTGCGCGGCGGGCGACGGCCTGCTGCTGGCGACGCCGCACAAGACGATCCATGTCACAGAGGCCGAAAGCGTCGCCGCAGGCATCGCCTGGTGGGAGGAGCTGACGGGGCGGGGCGGCGAGGGCATGGTGGTCAAGCCGCTGGACTTCGTCGCGCGCGGACCCCGCGGCCTCGCCCAGCCCGCCGTGAAGTGCCGGGGCCGGGAGTATCTCCGCATCATTTACGGCCCGGACTACACCGCGCCCGAGAACCTGACGCGCCTGCGGGCGCGCGGCCTGGCCGGGAAGCGTTCGCTGGCCCTGCGCGAGTTCGCGCTGGGGTTGGAGGCGCTGGAGCGGTTCGTCCGCCGCGAGCCGCTGCGCCGCGTCCACGAGTGCGTCTTCGGCGTGCTGGCCCTGGAGAGCGAGCCGGTGGACCCGAGATTATAGAAGATAAACACAACCTATGCTGTTCAACTTCCAGCTTTCGCCGGTTGAGGACATCAAGCCTTGGACGACTCCTTCACGCGGAAACGAAAAGTCCTTGCACTGGTTTGGTCTGACGCTGGGCCGATACTGGTTGCAGACGGGTGCAGGCGAATTGTTCCGTGACAGCCCCGGACTGTTGCAGCATTGGGCGCGTACATACCCTGGCGTACCCAACGAATGCTACGTCGATAACCAAGTCTCGCGGCTCTGGGAAGACGTGCTGGGGATACTCCCGACGGTCCTCGAACCCGTCCCCGATGATCTTGCGAGTTACCTCCGGCCGGGCGGGGCGTGGGACAGTTGGGCGACCTGGGATGGCTGGACGGACCGTGCGTATGAGTGGATTGCCGGCCATCAGGAAGAAGCCGGGTGGGATGAGATGCTGGGCTGGGATAAACTCGACGCAGCGACGCGATGGTGGAGCAGCCGCAGACTCGATGCTGGGCATCTCACGAAGCCGCCGCGCCTCTGGTTCTGGCGCGAGAAAGAGCAGGTCCGCCTCCGGTGGGACAATCGCGGCCAGTTGATCGACGGGCGACAGGTTTGGGCCGGCGCATCGGGCCAAGTCACGCTGCCCGTCGCAGAGTTTGTGGCGGAGGTGCAGTCGTTCGATCAGCGGTTGATGCGCGCCATGGCGGAGCGGGTCGATTCCGTCCGACACAACTGGTCACGCCCGGAAGTCCGGCGGGACTGGCCCAAACTCCGCGAAGAACATCGCCATCGCGCGGCACAGTTCAGCAAAGTCTTGGCACAGGCGCCCTCCAGAACGGATTGGGATCAAGTGCGCGCGGCATTGACGGAGATGGAACATCGCCTTACAACAGCGTGAGCATGACCGTGCAGGCCGCGCGGCTGTTTGGCGGATAAAGCGTCCGGGTACGTACAGGAGTCGCAGACACCGCTGCGGAGGAACACCATGAACATCCTGCGTCGGCTTTGGAACATTGTCCGCTTCGTGCGGCGCGGCGGCGGACTGCGCGCGAGCATCCGGCTCGCCCAGGCCGCGCCCCAGTATCTGGCGCTGTACCGGCGCCTGCTGGCCGACCCGCGCGTGCCGGCGTCGGCCAAGGCCGTGTTCGTCAGCGCGGGGGCGTTCGCCGTCAGCCCGCTCAACGTCCCCAGCTTCATCCCCGTGATCGGGGCCTTGGACGACATCGGCATCCTGCTCATGGCCGACGGGTACTTCCGCAAGCGCGTCCCCGCCGAGGTGCTGGCCGAACACCGGGCCGCCGTGGGCCTGGCCGACGACATGCCCTAGCGGTGCGCCCGGCATAGCCTCGGCGCGACGGAAATAGAAAACCGCCCGGAGCGGGTACAATCCGGCGTGTTCGCATTCCTGGCCCGTGCAACATTCCGCAGCCGCCGGTGGTTCGTGGCCGCCGGCCTGGCCGTCCTGGTCATCGGGGCGACCTACGGCGCGGGCGTCTTCCAGGCCCTCCAAGGCGGCGGGCTGGCCGACCCGCGCTCCGAGTCGGCCCGCGAGGCCCAGCGGGTGGACCGCCAATTCCCCCTGGCGCGCATTTCCCTGATCGTGCTGCTCCGCAGTGAGAGTCTGACGCTGGACCAGCCGGCGTTCCAGGCCGCGCTCGGGGGCGCCGTGGCGGCGCTGCGCCGGGACCCGTCCGTGCTGTCGGTGACGTCCTACGCCGACACGCGCGACGCCCACTTCGTCTCGCGCGACCGGCACGAGACGTATGCGGTCGTCAGCCTGGGGGGCGGCGAGGACGCGCAGACGGCGGCGTTCCTGCGGCTCCGGCACGGCCTGCCGACGGGGGCGCTGCGCGCGACGTTCGGCGGGCCGGTGGTGGCCGACTATGAGATTGGTCAGCAGGTGCAGCGGGACATCCCGCGCGCCGGGGCGGTCTCGGGGCCGGTTTTATTGCTGCTGCTGGTCTTGATCTTCCGCAGCGTGATCGCCGCCGCGCTGCCGCTGCTGATCGGGGCGGTCAGCGTGCTGGGGGCGTTCGCGCTGACCCGCGCCCTGGCGGCGTTCGTCCCCATCTCGGTCTTCGCGGCCAACATCATCTCCCTGCTCGGACTGGGGCTGGCGATCGACTACAGCCTGCTGTTCGTCAGCCGGTTCCGGGACGAGCTGGCGTCCGGCGCGGGCGTGGCCGAGGGCCTGGGCCGCACGGTGCGGACCGCCGGCGTCTCCGTCTTCTTCAGCGGCGCGACGGTCGCCCTGAGCCTCCTGGGGATGCTGGCGGTCCCCGAACCGTTCCTGCGCAGCATGGGCCTGGGCGGGGCGCTGGCCGTGCTGGCGGCCGTGACGGCCTCCTTGACCGTGCTGCCGGCGCTGCTGGCGATGCTCGGCCCGTGGGTCAACCGGGCCGCCATCCCCCTGCCCCGTCTGGGGGCGCGGCGGGCCGACCCGGACGCGCCGGGGTTCTGGTTCCGGTTCAGCCACTGGGTGATGCGCCGGGCCGTGCCGACCATCGTGGTCACGCTGGGCCTGCTGCTGCTGGCGGGCGTCCCCTTCCTGCACGCCCGCTTGGCCAACCCCGGCCTGGCCAGCCTGCCGGGCGATTTCCAGACCCGCATCACGGGCGAGGCGCTGCAGCGCGACTTCGCGGACGCCCAGAGCGCGCCGGTCCAGATCCTGCTCCGTATGCCCGGCTCGCCCACTGCCCCCGCGCGACTGTCCGCCCTGTCCGCCTATGTCGCCCGGCTGCAGCGGCTGCCGGGCGTCCAGGGCGTGGACAGCCTGGTCACGCTGGACGCC
>CAXUCQ010000223.1:0-5403 GCA_964249295.1 uncultured Armatimonadales bacterium
GTCCCGACGACCGCCCGCCGCTACCACCGCCGCGCCGCCCATCGCGCCGCCCGGTCCGCCGCAGCCCGACAGCTCCCGTCGCGCGGCGGGGGTTTCGACGTCGGCGGCGGGACCGTCGTAGGCCGCGTGGCCGTGGTGCTGGCCGACGACACGCCGATCCACGCCGGGCGCGACCGCTACGAGCGCGTCCTGTCGGTCGTCCCGCGCGGCCAGAGCCTGGCGATCAGCGGCGAGACGTCGACCGAATACGCCGTGCTGATGATCGACCGGAGCCTGGGCTACGTCGCCAAATCCTCCGTGCAACTGCTGGACTATCAGGCCGTGTCCGACAACACCAGCGTCGGCCCCATCGGCCAGAGCCTGGTCCAGACCGCCTATTCCTACCTGGGCGTGCCGTATGTCTGGGGCGGCGTTTCCCGCAGCGGCATCGACTGCTCGGGCTTCGTCCGCGCCGTGTATGCCGCGCAGGGCATCGACCTGCCGCGCGTCTCGGGCGACCAGGCCGCCGTCGGCTACGACGTGCCGCACGACGTCGCGGCGGGCGACTGGGCGCAGTGGGTCCCCGGCGACCGGATGTACTTCGCCTGCCATCACCCGCGCATCGACCACACGGGCATGTACATCGGCAACGGCCTGTTCATCCACGCCTCGGTCGGCCACAACAACCAGGTCGCCATCGACCGCGTGGACAACGCCTATTACTCCGGGCATCTGGTCGCCGTGCGCCGCTCCCAGGAGCTGCTCGGCGAACCCGCCGTCCCCGGCGACGGCGCGAGCCGGATGCCCGGCGGCCCGACGAACTACCCGTCGCTCGACCCCGAAGCCAACCAGCAGTAGCCGCCTTCGAACGGAACGGGCCGCCGGGCTTTGGCAAAGTCCGAATAGTCGGGACGAAGTCGGAATGTAATCGGAACGAGGTCAAACGGTTAAAACTCTTGACGCTCTTCCCAAAAGGCCGCCCCAGGTGGGGCGGCCTTTTTGCGCTCGCAGGGTTGACAACTCTCACAGAAAGCGGGTATGCTTCCCGCACAATGACCGCAGCCGATTCCAACCCGTCGCTGCGTCGTCGCGAGCGTGCTTTCGGAAGTGCGCCCGCGTCACGCCCCGCGTAACGCTGTGCTCGCCCTCAGTTTCAACCTGTGACGCGAGCCGTGGCCCACTTCCCCCGCCCCGAGCGGGAGGGAAGCGCTGGCGCGCGGCTCGTTGTGTTTCTGCAAACGCCGCCCGCCTATCTGAAGAGATCAAGCGGGCGGCGTTTCGCCGTTTCAAGGGACATCGAATGGATACACTCAGATGGATACACTCAGAGTCGGCATCGTGGGCGTTTCGGGCTACGGCGGCGGTGAACTTGCCCGCCTGCTCGCGGAACACCCGAACGTCGAACTGGCCTACGTCACGTCCGGCACCTACGCCGGAAAGCCGCTGTCGGCGGCCCTGCCCGGCATCAGCCGCCGCTTAGCCCTCACCTGCGAGGAGTTCGACCCCGCCGTCGCCGCCGACAAGTGCGACCTGCTCTTTCTGGCGGGCGAGTCGGGCCTGGCGATGAAGGCCGCGCCGCTGCTGCTGGAAGCCGATAAGCTCGTGATCGACCTCAGCGCCGACTTCCGCCTGAAAGACGCCGCTTCCTATCAGGAGTGGTACAAAGCCGAACACGCCGCGCCGCAGTTGCTGGCGGAAGCGGTTTACGGCCTGCCCGAGTTGAACAAAGCCTGGATCGTGAACGCCCGGCTCGTCGCCAATCCGGGCTGTTACCCGACGTCCTCTATCCTGGCCCTCGCGCCGCTCCTGAAGGCGGACCTGGTGGACCCTTACACGCTCATCGTTGACAGTATGAGTGGCGTTTCCGGGGCGGGCCGCTCCAAGTTCGGGTTGGAATACCACTACCCCGAAGTCAACGAGAGCGCCCGGCCCTACGGCGTCGGCGGCGTCCATCGGCATACGCCTGAGATCGAGCAGGGCTTAAAGGAGGCGGCAGGAATTGCGCCGGACGTGATCGTCACCTTCACTCCGCACCTGATCCCCGTGACGCGCGGCATTTTGACGACCGCCTACGCGAAAGTCGGCCCGGAATGGAACGCCGATATCCCTCTGCCGACCGTGGAAGAACTCCACGCGCTGTACCAATGCTTCTACGCGGATGCGCCGTTCGTCGTCGTGCTGGAACCGGGCCAGTTCCCCGCCACCAAGCACGTTCTTGGCACCAACTTCTGCCACATCGGCCTGGCCGTGGACAGGCGCACGGGCCGCGTGATCGTCGTCGCGGCCATCGACAACCTGGTGAAAGGCGCGGCGGGGCAGGCGATCCAGAACATGAACCTGATGTGCGGTCTGGACGAGGCCGCCGGGCTGACGATGAGCGCCGTCTGGCCGTAGGGAGGCTGTTGCCCAGGACTGAAGTCCTGGGCTGCGGATTGCAGACTGCCCGCCTGCGCGGGCGCAGAAGAAACAGGCAGCGCCATCTTCGCCCACGAAGGTGGGCAGTCTTCGCCCAAACAGCCCAGGACTTCAGTCCTGGGAGGACAAGGTGACTAGGGAGACGCGATGGAGATTATCGGGGGCGGCGTCGTCGCCGCGCAGGGGTTCACGACGGCGGGCGTGCGGTGCGGCATCAAGCGCAAGCGCAACGACATCGCGCTGATTCTTTCGCGGGTGGACGCCGTCGCGGCGGGCGTCTTCACGACCAACGTCGTCAAAGCGCCGTGCGTGGTCTGCAACCAGACCTATCTGGAAGACGGGCTGGCCCGCGCCATCGTCGTCAACAGCGGCAACGCCAACGCCTGCAACGGCGAGCAGGGCTGGACCGACGCCGTCGCGATGGTCCAGCACGCGGCTCAGGCACTGCGCGTCCCGCCCCGGCGCGTGCTGTCCGCGAGTACGGGCGTCATCGGCACGGCCCTGCCGATGGAGAAGGTCCTGGCCGGGATCGAGGACGCGGCGGGCAAGATGCACGGCGGCGACTGCGACGACGCCGCCCAGGGCATCATGACCACGGACACGTTCTTGAAGCAGGTGGCGGTCGAGTTCACCCTGGACGGCAAAACGGCCCGCCTGGGGGCCATCGCCAAAGGGTCGGGCATGATCGCGCCGAACATGGCGACCATGCTGGCGTTCGTCACGACGGACGCCGCCATCGAGCGGGCCGTCCTGCAGGAGATGCTGCGCCGCGTCTGTTTCTACACGTTCAACTCCATCACCGTGGACAGCGACACCTCCACCAACGACATGACCCTGGTGCTGGCCAACGGCCTGGCGGGCAACCGGCCCATCGACAGCCTGGAAAGCGCCGACGCCCGCGAGTTCGAGAAAGCTCTGTACTCCGTCTGCCTGCATCTGGCCAAAGAGATCGCCCGCGACGGCGAGGGCGCGACCAAACTGGTCGAAGTGACCGTGCAGAACGTCGCCCCGCCCGACAACCTCGTGGCTGCATTTGCGTCCCAGGGCCGCGACCTGTCGCCCGAGGACCGCGCCCGCTTCCCGCGCACCGTCGCCAAGACCATCGCCACCTCGCCCTTGGTGAAAACGGCCCTGTTCGGCAACGACCCCAACTGGGGCCGCATCCTCGCCGCCGCCGGCCGCGCGGGCGTCGCGTTCGACCCCGACCGCGTCGAGATCGCCCTCGCCGGCACGACCGTCTACCGCCAGGGCGCTCCCACCGAGTTCAACGGCTACGTCGTTTCGGAAGCCATGAAGTCCAAAGAAGTGCAGATTTTGGTCGACTTCCACCAGCCGGGCGGCGAGACCGCGACGGTCTGGACCTGCGACTTCAGCTACGATTACGTGAAAATCAACGCCGAGTACCATACATAAGCTGGGTGGGCCATGCTGCACCGGCGCCGGCCTTTCGCGGCCTCGGGCGGGTGAACACTGCCGCAGGGACCCGCCCCCGATGTTTTCGCCGCCGCCGAGGCTCCGCGAGCGGGGGCGCGGGGTCTGCCCGTGGTTTCCCGCCCGCCCGAAGCGGACATAATAGGGCATGACTGCTGAAGAAGCACACCGCCTGGCGGAGTTCGTCCACGACCACGACAAGCGGTTTTCGGCCAAGGCCAGAGTCGAGGGCGCGGACAGTTCCGTGCTGCTGACGCGGGCCGACGACGGCACGACTCTGGAGCCGGTGACGAGTCTGGCGCAGTACCGGGCCGCGCAGATCGAGGGCGACGACCCCGGCCCGACGGTGCGCGCCGCCTGGGACAAGTGGCAGCCGCCGTCAACAGAAACGCTTTGAAAGACGCGGAGAGCATCGGGCAGACCCGGAAGGACACCATGAGATGCAGTACCGACCTTTAGGCCGAAGCAAGATCGAGATCAGCGCCGTCATCTTCGGCGGCTGGCAGTCCGGCAAGGACATGTGGGTGGGGGTCGAGGACGAGGAAACAATCGCCGCCCACCGCGCCGCGTTCGACGCGGGCGTGACGACGTTCGACACCGCCGAGGCCTACGGCAAAGGCCACAGCGAGCGGATACTGGGCAGGGCGCTGGGCGACAAGCGCGACCAGATCGTGATCGCCACCAAGGTCTTCGCGGATCACTTGAAGCGCGACCAGGTCGTCGAGGCCTGCGAGCGGTCGCTCCAGAATCTAGGGACGGACCGGATCGACCTGTACCAGATCCACTGGCCGGCGGGGTCGTTCGGCTCGGACAAAGTGCCGATCGAAGAAACGATGGGCGCGCTGGGCGAACTGAAGCAGCAGGGCAAGATCCGGGCGGTCGGCGTGTCCAACTTCAGCCGGGCGCAGTTGGAAGAAGCGGCGCGGTGTGGGCGCATCGACAGCCTGCAGCCGCCGTATTCGCTGTTCTGGCGGCAGGTCGAGCAGGACGCGGGGCCGTACTGCGTGCAGAACAAGATCTCGATCCTCGCCTACTCGCCGCTGGCGCAGGGGCTGCTGACGGGCAAGTTCGCGCGCGGCCACGTCTTCGACGAGTCGGACAACCGTTCGGCCAACAAGCTGTTCCGGGGGGAGACGTTCGACCAAGCCCTGCGCGCGCTGGACCGTCTGCGCCCGCTGGCCGACAAGTACGGCGTCAGCCTGGGCGAGCTGTCGCTGGCCTGGCTGATCGCGCAGCCTCAGACGTCGGCCATCGTCGGCGCGCGCAACGCGGCGCAGGCCGCGCAGAACGCGGCGGCGGGGGACGTGGAGATCGACCCGGAAGACCTGGAGGCCATCGACGAGATCGGCCGGACCGTGACGGACCGCCTGGACAACAACCCGCTGATGTGGAACTGGGGCGTGTAGGGGGCTTCTCACCCGCCTTGACAAAGCGAGCGCCGTTCTGCTAATCTTACGCGCAGAGGTTGGAGACGATGCGCATCGATGAGATCGGCGGCGAGTTCGGCCTGATCGCCCGGCTCCGGGCGACCTATGCGGGCGGGGCGGGCGAGGGGCTGACCGTGCCGATGGGCGACGA
>CAXUCQ010000224.1:0-5383 GCA_964249295.1 uncultured Armatimonadales bacterium
GATCCATCCGGCGGCCAGCGCCAGTCCGAAGAGTTGCTTGGTCACAAAGATTCTCCTTCGAGTGTTGATAGGCCCCCAGACGCAGACGGGCGTCGGAAGTTCAGAAAACCGCTAATGGCAGCGTCGATGATGGCCAAAACACCTATCTTGCGCCGGCGTCCAAAATTTGTTGATAAAGGTTGTCACAGACCGTTTGACACCCCGCCCCGAAACCCGGTACAATGCACCCGGCAAGAATAATTGTGAGCTTTCCTCAGGACGCCTCCACCAAACATCCTGCCTTCTCGAATCCTATCTCCGATGAGAGAAGCCGAAGCGGGTCTGGTTCTCTAGCCGAGCGGACTGGTTGACGATCCAATCTTGTCGCTGGTTTCGAGCGGCACACGACAGCCGTTGAGGAACATCGCCAGCAGAGTGAAGTACCCTATTGCCAGGATCAGTTTCCGCGTACCGACCTCGCCATAGCGGCCCACCAGGCCGGACAAAGTCTCGTCCGTCAATGTTCCTCCCCGCACCAGTTCGTCGGTGGCAGAGCAGGCCAGGAGGTATTCCGGTGTCAGCCCCTGGACCGGCCCGTCCGCCGCGACGGCGTCGATCTCTTCCTGACTCAAGCCCGTGTTCAGAGCCATCTTGCTGTTCTGCTGCCACTCATAGGGCGCGTGCAGCAGCGCGGCCGCACGCAGCGTGACCACCTCCCTCAGCTTGGCCTCGATACTGCCCTCTCGGAAAAGAGCTTTGACGAGCGCGACGACGGGCGGGAAGCAATCTTCCGTGCCGGTCAGCATCTTGGTGACGTTGAGCGCATCGGGCTTGTAACTCTCGCCCATGGCCTTCTTGACGTCATCTTCTGCAGGCAAGGGGATGGAAACTTCCGTGGTGTAAGGGACGGGTTTGCTCATGGTGTGGCCTTTCGCAGGTTGTAGGTTTCGGGGAGTGGACGCTAGAGAAGTTTGTCCGGGGTAACCGGCAGATCTCGGACGCGCTTGCCTGTGGCGTTGAAGACGGCATTGGCGATGGCGGCCGCCGTGCCGACCAGTCCCATCTCGCCGATTCCTTTCGAACCCAGCGGGTTGGCGATCAGGTCCGGCTCCTCCAGCCAGATCACCTCCATGCTGTGGGTGTCGGCGTAGACCGGGACATGGTAGTCGGCCAGTTCGG
The DNA here is from genome assembly GCA_964249295.1 of uncultured Armatimonadales bacterium. Classification (GTDB taxonomy): domain Bacteria; phylum Armatimonadota; class Armatimonadia; order Armatimonadales; family Capsulimonadaceae; genus CAZZVX01. The sequence goes on from CAXUCQ010000224.1 coordinate 1,159, forward strand.
CGTTGATCCACATCCCGTTGCGCGGGTCGAGCTCGTTGCTCTCCATGAGCGCCATGCCGATGCCCATGGTCACCGCGCCGATGTACTGGCTTTTCGCGAGCTTCGGATTGATGATCCGGCCGCAGTTGAGGACGCTCAGAAAACGGCGCACCTGGACGACGCCCGTCTCGGCGTCGACCGCGACCTCGCAGAAGTGTGCGCCGAAGGTGTTCATCGCGAATTTCTTGGCCTTCGCCTTGTCCGGGCCGGCGACCGCCGTCGCTTCCACCTGGTCGCGTCCGGCGCGTTTCAGCACAGCCGCGAACCCGTTATCGCCGGAAACGGCCGTCGCCCCAAGCCCGCGCAATTCGGCCAGTACCTGTTCGCAAGCCTCCTTGGTCCCCGAGCCGATCCACATGGTGGTGGTCGAGCCGCCGGTCTGCATGGCAGGCGGCAGGTCGGAATCGGCGTAGTTGAAGGTGATGTCGTCGTAGCTCGCGCCCAGGGCCTCGGCGGCGATCTGCCGCGCGGTCGTCGCGATGCCGTTGCCGAAGTCGTGGGTGGAACTCTCGATGAGGATGGCCCCGTCCGACCGAACCCGGCAACGCACCCGGCAGGGGCTGCCCTTCAGCGGGTAGGTCGTGGAGGCATACCCATGACCGATGAGAAGGTTTCCCTCCCGCCAGGTCCCCGGAGTTTGCCGCCGCTTGTCCCAGCCGAAGGTCGCGGCGCCCTGATCGATGCACTCCATCAGGCGGCGGCAGCTGAAGGTCCTTCCGGTCATCGGCTCCGTGGCCGGCTCGTTCCGCCGCCGCAGCTCGAGAGGATCGAGCGACAGGGCATGGGCCAGCTCGTCCATGGCCGCTTCCAGGGCGTACATGCCCGTGGTCTCCCCCGGCCCACGCATGTTGGTGGGCTGGTTGATGTTGAGAAAGACCATCTTCTGGGCCAGCGCACGGTTCGGGGCGGCATAAAGACGGGCGGTCAGCGTTGTGAAAGGCTCGATGAAGGGGTCGGTTTCAGAGCAACTGGAGAAGCCCTCATGGATGATGCTGGCAAGCCGCCCGTCGCCGCTGGAGCCGAGTGCAACCCGCTGCTGTGTGTCCGGCCGATGGCCGCTCGTGAAGGTGACCTGGCGGCGCGTCAGCAGCAGCTTGACGGGCCGTCCTGTCTGCCGGGCGCACATGACTGCGAGCGCGATGTGCGGGCGGACGGACCCCTTACTCCCGAACGCGCCTCCGACAAATTTGGAGCGCACATGGACGTTGTTGTCCGGCAGGCCGAACAACTGGGCCAGATTGCGCTTCACGCCTTGTACGTATCGTGACGGCTCCTCGACGAAGATCTCATCCCCGCGCCACTCGGCAAGAGTGGATTGCATCTCCATCGGATGATGGTTCTCGAGAGGCGTTGAGTAGGTTTCGTCGCTTTTCTTTTCCGCTCTTGCCAGCGCACCTTCCGGATCACCGTCGATCACGATGATCGGCTCTCCGAGGGAGGACGTCGGCTTGCGCGCTTCGGCAAGGTTATCCAGAAAGGAGCAGAGAGGGGCTTCCTCCTCGTACTGGATCCGAATCCGGTCGGCCCCCTCCTGGGCCGCTTCAAAGCTCTCGGCCACGACCACCCCGACGATCTGCCCCCAAAAGTGGACCTGATCGGATTCCAGCGGCAGCACCCGTGAGGCCGTGTTGGTCGTCACCACGGCCGGGTCGGCCGGCTGCTTGACCGTGTTGTCGAAGAAGTCATGGGGACAGTTCAGCCGGGTCGCGTTGTGATGGGTAAGAACCTTGATGACCCCGTCGGTGGCCTCGGCGGCAGCGACATCCATGTGGGCGATGCGCCCCTTGGCGATTTTGCTCGTGACGAGCACGGCATACGCCATGCCGGGCAAAGAGAAATCAGCCGTGTACTTTGCCGAACCGGTGACCTTCAGGTCCGCGTCGGCACGCTCATGCGGCCAGCCAGTCGTCATTTTGTTTCTCCCGTCGTGGTCAGCTCACCGTTGCCGGCCAGCGCCGTCCGCAGGGCTTGCACGATGAGGCGCTGCCCGAGTCCCACCTTGTAAGAGTTGTGCTGAAGCGGCTTTGCGGCCGCCATCTCCGCAGTTGCCGCGGCGGTGAAGCGTTGTTCCGACGGCGGCTGGTTCCGCAGGAGGCGTTCCGCTTCGAAGGCCCGCCACGGCTTGTGTGCGACCCCGCCCAGGGCGAGGCGAACGTCCACAATGATCCCGTCCTTTAACTCCAGCGCTGCGGCGACCGAAACGAGCGCGAAGGCATAGCTGGTGCGTTCGCGGACCTTCAGGTAGCAGCAGTGCTCGGCGAAATTGTTGCCGGGCACGACCACGGAGGTGACCATCTCACCAGGCCGGAGACAGTTGTCGCGCTGCGGTTCTTCCCCAGGCAGACGATGGTAGTCGGTGAACGCGATCTGCCGGGATTCGCCATCGGGACCGAGGAGATTCACCCTGGCGTCAAGCGCGGCAAGCCCGACGCACATGTCGCTGGGGTGGGTGGCGACGCACGCATCGCTCCAGCCGAAAATCGCGTGGGATCGGTTGATGCCCCCGAGCGCGCTGCAGCCGGTGCCCGGAGAGCGCTTGTTGCAGGGCAGCGCAGGCTCGTAGAAGTAGGGGCAGCGTGTCCGCTGGTTCAGGTTGCCGCCTGCGGTCGCCATGTTGCGGATCTGAGCGCTCGCCCCGGCAAGGATCGCCTGGCTGAGCAGCGGGAAGTGCTGTCTTACGAACGGATGATTCGCCGTGTCGCTGTTCTTCGCCAGGCCCTCGATCGCCAGGGCCGCGCCTTCAGGGTCGTCCTGGTCCGGGCCGATTTGCGTGAGCGCGAGCCGCGTCACGTCCACCAGGGAAGCGGGCCGCTCGACTCCTTCCTTCATCAGGTCGAGCAGGTTGGTGCCGCCGGCGAGATAGTGGGCGTCCGGCCCGAGGGCGCGAACCGCGCCGCCCGGATCGGCCGCTCTGACGTGAGTAAACGGCTGCATGATTATTCCTTCCCAGTCGCGGGCGGCAAGGCCGCCGGTGATGGTGCCGATTGAACTTCCCGGAATGCGTCGATCAGATGCAGGTAGGCGCCGCACCGGCAGATGTTGCCGCTCATCCGCTCCTTGATCTCCGTATCGGACAGGCGCAGCGGCCCGGAAGCGCACCGCAGGTCCGGGGTGACGAAACTGGCATCGCCGTTTTTCGCCTCGTCGAGGAGCGCGACCATCGAGCAGAGCTGGCCGGGCGTGCAAAAACCGCACTGAAAGGCATCATGTCGGATGAAGGCCTGCTGCAAGGGGTGGAGTCCGGTTTCCGACGCGAGGCCCTCGACCGTGACGACGTTTCGGCCCTCACAACTCGCCAGAAGGGTCAGGCAGGAAAGGACACGTCTCCCGTCCACGATGACCGTGCACGCGCCGCACTGCCCGTGGTCGCAGCCCTTCTTGCTGCCGGTCAGCCCGAGATGGTCGCGCAGCGCGTCCAGCAGGGTCACTCGGCAGTCCAGGTGCAGGTCGGCCTGGGAACCATTGACGCTAAGCACGACGCCTGGGGCGTTCGCTTCTTCGGTATCGGGATTGACAGGTTGGTCCGACATGCACATCCTCCTAAGACTGAGTGGGGTGGCGGCATTCTTCGCGCACCGGGATTGCCGGACGCGGCATAGTTACGGTCTGTAAGAAAAGCCGCGACTACTCCGCGAAAGCCCCGAATGGACCAAGCGGAAACACCTCATAATCCGCGTAATCCTTCTGGACCATCGGGAAGCTCACGACCATCGACTGCAACTCCTCCTGCGAGGCCGCCTCAAACAGGCCGACGGCGCCCTTGCCCGCCGTTTCCAGGCCCCAGATCTGACGGATGCCGCCACTCTTGTAGAGGGCCTTTGCCTGAACCTCCTCGGCCTGCTCGACCTCGGCGAAGTCCTTGGGAGGTCCCTCCGTTTTGAACTTGTCTTTCGGCTGAAACACGACGATGAATTGCATGGCTATCTTCCCTTCCGTTGAGTTCGATTGAGGCACTTATCATGGACAAGAATCGAGGCAGTGACAAACGGCTACGCCGAAGCGCGGTCGAGGCCATGCCGTTCAAGGATGGGGGCCATTTCCTGTCGCGTCAGAAAACGGAGCAATGCGCGTGCCCCCTCCGGGTTCTTGCTTTTGAGGGCAACGGCCGCACTCACGGGTGTCACAAACTCCACGGCATCGGGCAGTTTGCCCACCAGCTCGGCGCCCTCGATGGGGAGGATCTCGG
>CAXUCQ010000225.1:0-1087 GCA_964249295.1 uncultured Armatimonadales bacterium
GGCTTTACGATCACCTACATCGCCGACAGCACCGTCGCGCGGCTGGGACTCGTCCCCGTTCCTCGCCTACGGGGACAGACCATCACGCTGGCCGGCGTCCAGCAGGGGTTGGTCGATCTGCGGGTGGGGCTGGGACGCAGCGCCTACGACGTGCCAGCGGGCGTGCTCGGAGCAGACCGCGTCACGGCCAGCACCGCTCCCGGCGTGGACGGAATCCTGGGCATCAACCTGCTGGGCAAGTTCGCAGTCCTGTTCGACTTCCACCGTCAGGGCGCTGTCACCGTCGATGGCGGCGTCGTCACAGACGCGGAGCTGCGCGCGCTGGGCCTGGGCGGGGCCGTGCCGGTGCCGATCTCCCAGTCGGACGACCCGCTGACGCCTTCTCTCTATCGGGTCTCGGCGCACGCCATCGTAGGCGGGCTTAGCGTCGCCGAGTCGATGCTGATCGACACGGGGTCTTCGGGTACGCAGATGTCGAACGCGATGGCGGTTGCGCTGTCGCTGACGGGGTCGAGCCATTCATGGGAATCCTTTGTGCCGGGTGTCTACCGCTCGACGGCTACCAAGGTCGATCTGAGGCTGGGGCCGGTGACGCTGTTCTCCATGCCGGTTATGTTCCCCGCCGACGCCTCAACGCGGATACCCCCCGTGGTAGGCGTGGACTCGCTCTCGGTGTTCCCGGTGTTGCTGGACTTCCGGGCGGACAAGATGTACCTGGACGTGGCTAGATCCTCGGTGCCGCTGGTGCATAGCAAGGCGCCTGACTCGCCCGTGCCGCTGGTGCGTATCCTGCCGTCTAACGCGCCGCCGGTGCAGATCAAGCCGTCGGACGCGCCTGCCGCGGCCTCCGCACCCGCCGCCAAGCCTTAGGCGGAGCGGGAGGCGCGGGCGGCGGGGAGGCGCTGGCCGAGGACGGCCCCGACTTTTTCCAGGCCCGTGGTGCGGGCGCGGCGGCGGAACACGTCGTAGCCGTTCTGCTCGATCTTGTCCAGGATTTTGGCGTAGAGCCGGCGCGCGAGGAGGACCGGCAGGCGGCACTCCGGCGTGATGTACGGGATGCCCTTGTCGGCGGAGACGTAGTAGTCGC
>CAXUCQ010000225.1:1097-5360 GCA_964249295.1 uncultured Armatimonadales bacterium
ACGCATAGAACGCGCGGGCGCGGGCGATCTCGAACCGCATCAGGGCGACGAACTGGTCGTTGACGACGCCCCCGGCGAGCATGGCCTCGGTGTAGCCGAAGCGGGCCATGTCCTCCTGGGGCAGATAGATGCGGCCCCGCGTGGTCCAGTCCTCGCCGATGTCGCGCCAGAAGTTGGTGAGCTGCATCGCCAGGCCCAGGTCGTGCGCGCGGCGCAGCGCCCTCTCGTCGGAGACGCCCAGCAGGCAGCACATCATCAGGCCGACCACGGACGCGCTGCCGTAGGTGTAGGTCTGGAGGTCGTCGAACGTGGCGTAGCGCGTCCGGGTCAGGTCCATCGCCATGGCGTCCAGGAAGGCCAGGGGGTACTCGGGCGGCAGGCGGTGGCGGCGGGCGACGTCGGCGAAGGCGTGCAGGACGGGCAGGTCCGACTCGCCGCTTTTGAGCGCGTGCAGGGTCGCCTCGCGGTAGTCGGCCAGCGTGCGGGCAGGGTCCGAGCCGGGCGCGGGGTTGTCCACGATCTCGTCCGGGTAGCGGACGAAGCCGTACAGGCCGTGGACGCTGCGGCGCACGGGCGGCGGGAAGAACAGGGTGCTGAAGTAGTAGGTCTTCCCGTGGCGGGCGTTGATGCGTTTGCACAGCTCGTAGGCGGCATCAAGTTCGGACAGGGCCATAGAGGGTCAGAGGCTTTCTAAGCGGTGTCCGCCAGAATACGGTCCGTGACGAGTTTGGCACCCAGGCAGACCAGCGGGACGCCCGTGCCGGGGACGGTGCTCGCCCCGACGAAGTACAGATTACCCACATCCGGCGCTTTATTGGACGGCCGGAACCAGCCGACCTGCAAAATCCCGTGGGACAGCCCGAACGCCGCGCCGTATTTGAGGTTGTACTGGTCCCGCCACTCGTGCGGCGTCACGACCTGCTCGACGACGACGTGCCGGCGCAGGTCGGTCAGTCCCCAACCTTCCAGCTTCTGATAGATCTTGTCCTTGAAGCGGGTGATCTGCCCTTCGTCCCACCGCTGCTGCTCGGTCAGGTGCGGGATCGGCGCCAGCACGAAGATGTTGTCACAGCCGGGCGGCGCGACGGTGGGGTCCGTGCGTCCGGGGCAGTTGACGTACAGCGACGGGTCGCGCGGCGGCACTTTGGCGTCGAAGATCTCCTCGAAGTTGCGCCGATAGTCCGACGACAGGAAGAAGTTGTGGTGCCTCAGCTCGGGGTACACCCGGTCCGTGCCTAAGTAGAGCATGAACGCCGACGACGTGAACGCTTGTTTCTTCCAGGACGACTCTTCGTACTTGGCCGGGCGCTGGGCGAGCAGGTCGGTGTACGTGTAGGGCAGGTCGGCGTTGGAGACGACGATGTCCGCCGGGACCATGTCGCCGTCCACGCAGACGCCGCGCGCCTGGCCGCCCTTCACCATGATCTGCGTCACGTCCTGATCGGTGCGGATGTCCACGCCGAGCTTGCGGGCGACGGCGGCCATGGCCGTCGGCAGGGCGTAGATGCCGCCTTCGGGGTAGTACAGGCCGTCCTCGGCCAGTTCGGTGTACGGCAGCAGGGTGTAGACCGCCGGGGCCTCGAAGGGCGAGATGCCCAGGTACATGGACTGCATGGAGAACGCCTGGCGCAGCCGGTCGTCGCGGAAGAACTGGGAGACGTGGGCGTAGAGCTTGTCCAGGGCGTTCAGTTTGGAAAGCAGCGTCAGGTTTTTGGCGGTGAAGAAGTCGCCGGCCTTGGCGAAGTTCTTTTCGACGAACCGCGCGCGACCGATGCGGTACTTCTTGCCGGCGTCTTCCAGGAACCGGTAGTAGCCGGGCGTGACGCCCGGCTCGATTTTCTCCAAAGCGGGGATCATCTTGGCGAGATCGCTGGACATCTCCAGCGTGGAGCCGTCGCCGAAATGCACCCGGTAGTTCGGCTCCATCTTGACGAGCCGGACCCAGGAGGCAAACCGCTCGCCGCAGGCGGCGAACAGGTCGCGGTAGACGTCGGTCATCAGCAGCAGCGACGGGCCGGTGTCGAAGCGGAAGCCGTCCACTTCAAGGATGTTGGCCCGCCCGCCGACCGTCGCGTTCTTCTCCAGGATCGTGACCCGGTAGCCGCCCTGGGCTTGGAGGCGCATCGCGGTCGCCAGGCCGCCGATGCCCGCGCCGATCACAACGACATGCTTGTCGGTCATGCTTCTCTGCTTTCTAATCGAGTCGTATTATACCCGTCAGAGCGTATGTGTCTATCAGGGACGTTTAAGTCCGGGCTTGCGGCGGCGGTTGACGGGGCGGGGCGTTTTGGCCTATACTAAACTCTGCTGGAAGGAGTGCGAGGAATGGCCGTCAAAGAGTCTGCGACAGCGCAAAACATGGTGATCGACAAGCAGTGGCTGCGGGAAAAGTTCGCCGAGATGGACGCGCGCTCCGGCTTCGTGCCGGACCCGACCGTCACGGTCGAGAAGTTGCACGCGATGATGCTGGCGGACGGCGTCCGCCCGGAAGACAATGAAGCGTCTCGGGAGATGCTGCACCTGCGCTATCCAGAAGATGACCCACTATGGCGTCCCCGCAATCCTGAGAGGTCCGAGTCGCAAGAGTAGCTGATGCCTTATTTGCTCTGGGACGCGAGCGGACTTGCCAAGCGCTACCTGCCTGAGACCGGAGCCGCCACGGTTGCAGCGTTGTGGCAGGCGGTCCCACTTACGCAAATGGCCGTGACGTTCATGGGCTACGCCGAGACACTCTCGATTCTGTTGCGTAAGCATCGCCGGGGCGAGATCAGCCCGTCTACTCTTGCTGCCTCTCGGTCACTGCTCCAAAGTGATACTCTCCATAGCCTAGACTTCTCTCTGCTCGCCGTGGACACCACCGACATCCTGGGCGGCCTTTCTTTCATGGATAGGTACAGTCTCAACTCGTCGGATGCCGCGATTCTGGCGACCTTCCTCCGCCACGCCCCCACGACCAGCGAGACGTGTGTGGTGGTTTCCGCGGATGGGCGTCTCGTCCGCGCGTCAATCGCCGAAGGCCTCAAGGCGCTGAACCCCGCGTTGGTTCCGTCTGCAGACGTGCCGGCGCTCCTTGCCAGTCTCTGAACATTTCCCCTCTGACTATTCATTGCCGGCCTGTCCTCTGTGGACAAACCGGGTATTTTTGTGCGCCCCCGGTCAGGCCGGCACGATCTCGTACTTGTCGCGGGGGATGGCGTCGAGGGTCTCGCGGCTGATCTTCAGGTGCTGCATGACCAGTTCCGGCGGGGTGTGGGTCAGCCAGTCGTTCAGCGATAAATCCTGGTAGCGGTCGGAGCGGAACATGGCGAGGTACACCAGGTCGTCGGGGCCGGTGTTCTCGATGTAGTGGCCCTGGGTGAAGGGGATGTAGCCGACGTCGCCGGGGTGGAAGTCGGCGGTGCGCGCCTTGCCGCTGGTGGCGAACAGGGTCACGCGGCCCGTGCCGCGCAGCCAGTATTGCCACTCGCCCGCGTTGGGGTGCCAGTGCAGTTCGTGGACGCCGCCGGGGCGGACGGTCACGAGGGCAGCGGCCAGCGTCCTGGCGACGGGGAAGTTGCGCGAATCGACGACGCGCACCTCGCCCGAGCGGGAGCGGACGGTCGGCGGCATGGTCATCATGTTCTTGAAGTCGAACGCGACCGGGGTGGGCGGCCTGCCGCCTAGGGCGGCGCGCTGATCCTGGGCGAGCGGCGGCGGGACCGGGGCCTGGAAGATGTACAGGCCGTCGTTGGGCAGCGTGTCGAGCGGGAGGAGTGCGCTCGGCGGCACGTCCCAGTTCTTCGACAGCACCTCGCGGGGCGTGTGCGTCACCCAGTCCGAGAGCAGCGAGGTCGCGCCTTCGGAGAACGCGCCGTCGTCGAAGACCAGCAGGAACTCGCAGCCGTCCGGCCCCAGCCCCTGGAGGGAGTGGGGGATGCCGGCGGGGAAGTACCACAGGTCGCCCTCGGTCACGTCCCGGACGTAGGAGCGGCCCTGGTCGTCGATGGCCGAGAGGCGGCAGTTGCCGCTGAGCATGAGGGACCACTCGCCCGCGTCGTGCCAGTGCAGTTCGCGGACGCCGCCCGCCGTGAGGTGGAAGTTGACGGCGGCGATGTCTTTGGAGATCGGGAAGTCCTGGACGTTGATCTGCCGCGCCCAGCCGCCTTCCTGGAGGCGCTTGTGGGACAGCGAGAAGGACTGCCAGAAGTTCGGCACCTCGCCGGCATCGGTGTACGGCGGCGTGGTCGCGTTCGGGTTCTCGGCGACGACGGGGGCGTTCTCGGG
>CAXUCQ010000226.1:0-2626 GCA_964249295.1 uncultured Armatimonadales bacterium
CATCTGGCCGATCTCTATCGCCCCGTTTGAGGTCGTCATCCTCCTGTTGAGCGCGAAAGACGAGGCGCAACGCCATGCCGCCGAAGGTCTTTATCTGAGCCTGCGTCGGGCGGGCGTTGACGTGCTGCTGGATGACCGGGACGAACGACCCGGCAGCAAGTTCAAGGATGCGGATTTGATCGGCTATCCGATCCAGGTCGTCGTCGGCAAGGGGCTGTCGGAAGGCAGCCTTGAGCTGAGCCAGCGCCGTCGCAAAGGCGAGAAGAAAGCCTTGCCGGTCGGTGAGGCCGTTGACACGATCACGCGCCTTGTCGCGGACATGAAGGCCGAGATCGCCGGCACCGTCTAAGCGGCGAGGCCGGGTGTTTGGGCTACTCCGGGTGGGACAGACGGCAGGCGCAGTGTGATCGTGGTCCCTTGCCCCGGCGCACTGACGACGGTGACCGTGCCGCCGTGCTGCTCCACGATCCTGCCGACGATGCGCGTCCCCAGGCCCGTCCCGCCGGGCTTGGTGGAGCGGGCCGCGTCCGTGAACAGGACCTTCCGCACCTCTTCCGGCATCCCGGCGCCTGTGTCCTGCACGCTCAGCTCATAAGCGGCCTGGTCTGCCACGGGGCGGACGGTCACTGAGACGCGCCCACCGGGGGGCGTTTCGTCGATCGCGTTGTTGACAAGGTTGTAAAGGGCGTTGTAGATGCGGCTGCGGTCGTAGACCGCGACGAAGTCTTCTTCCCCCTGGGCCGTCAGCGCGATGCCGCGCCTTTCCGCCGCCGCTTCCAGGCTCTGGACGGCGCGCAGGGCATTCTGATAGGGCTGGCCCGACTCGAACTCCATGGGGGCGACTTCCCCCTTGACCGCGCGCGCGATCTCCTTGGTCCTCGCCTCGACCTGTTCCACGCCGTCGCGGACGTTCTCCACGACCTCTTGGTAGAATTCTTCCATGCCGTCCAGCGAACCCGGCTTGCCGGCGCGCACGTCGTCGATGCAGCCCTGCAGCGACTGCACGTAGGGCAGGACGTGAGTGAGCATGTTGCCGATGTCGTGACTGATCTCGCCGATGGAACGGGCGACCGCCGCCAGCTTCGCGCGCTCGGTGAGGATGGCGTTCTGCACCGCCATGACGACGAGGCTGCCGATGACCTCGATGACCGCCACATCGTTCGCGTCAAAGACCCCGTGGCGCTTGTTGACGAACTGCATGACGCCGACCGCCGGCCCCTCACGGCGGCGCAGCGGGACCGTCATCAGCGACCGCGTCTGGTAACCCGTCCGCGCGTCAACCGTCCCGATGTGGTCATCGTCCTGCTCAACGTCGTGGGTGACACGCGCCTCGCCCGACGTGAAGACCTGGCCTGCGATGCCTAGGCCGAGCGAGAGGTCGATCAAAGTCCCGCGCAGACTTTCCGCGACCGGCCCTTCCACATGCTGGAAAACGAGGGCGTTTTTTTCCTCTCGATACAGGAGCAGCGAGCCGGCGTCCGCATCCACGACGTCCATCGCGGTCCGCAGGGCCAGCCGCTGCAAGGCCTCGATGTCCGTGACGGAGTACAATGCCGCGCTGATCTGCTGGGTCGCCTCGATCTGCCGTCGGGCCAGCGCCAGTTGTTTTTCTGCGTCGTCAGGCATCGCGGTAGAGACCTCGGCTCCCAATATACTCCTCCACAGGCTCGGGGGTCAGATACTTGATGCTCCGCCCGTCGCGGACGCGATGCCGCAGATCGGTGCTGGAGATCTCCAGGCCTGGGATCGGCAGGAACGAGACGCGCTGGACGAACTGCTCGTTGACGACCTTTCCCAGTTGCTCTAATCGGAAGCCCGGACGGGTGACGGCGATGAACTGGAATTCGTCGACGAGTTTTCCTGCGTCGTGCCAGGTCAGAATTTCCAGGATCGCGTCGGCCCCCGTGATGAAGTACAGGGCCTCCAGGTCGGGGAATTCGCGGCGGAAGTGTGTCAGCGTGTCGATGGTGTAGGAGAGGCCGGGTCGGTCGATCTCCAGGCGGGAACAAGCAAAGGCGGGATTTGAGGCCGTGGCGAGCCGGGTCATCGCGTAACGGTCTTCAGGCCGGCTGACCAGGTAGGCTTTCTTGTGTGCCGGGCGGCCATTCGGGACGAACACGACCTGCTCCAATGCGAACGCGGTCCGTGCCTCCTCCGCCATCAGCAGGTGTCCGTAGTGGATCGGGTCGAACGTCCCGCCCATGATTCCCATCCGGCGCATCGGTCTGCTCGCCCTCTAGCGGATCTGGCCGTCGCCGCGCACGACGTATTTGTAGGTCGTGAGTTCTTCCAGGCCCATCGGCCCGCGCGCGTGCAGCTTCTGGTTGGAGATGCCGATCTCCGCGCCGAAGCCGAATTCAAAACCGTCCGTGAAGCGCGTCGAGGCATTGACGTAGATGGCGGCACTGTCGACCCGGTCCGTGAATCGTTGCGCCGCCCGATAGTCGTCCGTGACGATGCATTCGGAGTGGCGGGAGCCGTAAGTGGAGATGTGCGACACGGCGGCGTCGAGATCAGGCACGATTTTGACGGCGAGTATGAGCGCGTTGTACTCCTCGAACCAGTCCCGCTCTGTGGCTTGCATGGCGTCCGGGAGGAGCTGTCGGGCCGGGCCGTCGGCCCGCAG
>CAXUCQ010000226.1:2636-4361 GCA_964249295.1 uncultured Armatimonadales bacterium
GTGTTCGCGCAGGCGTTTGCCCATGCGCGGCAGGAAACGCGCGGCCACGCCCTGATGCACGAGCAGGGTCTCCGCCGAATTGCAGACGGAGGGGCGCTGTGTTTTGGCGTTCAAAACGATCCGTTCGGCCATGTCGAGGTCGGCGGACTGGTCCACATAGACGTGGCAGTTGCCGGTGCCGGTCTCGATGACGGGGACGGTGGCGTTCTCGACGACGGTCTTGATGAGCGCCGCGCCGCCGCGCGGTATCAGGCAGTCCACGAAGCCGTTGAGGGTCATCAGCCGCCGGGCCGCCGCGCGGTCCGTGTTCTCGATCAACTGGACCGAGGCGGCCGGCAGGCCGGCCTCGGCCAGTGCTGTTTGGAGGAGACCGGCGAGGGCGACGTTGGAGTGGATGGCCTCGGAGCCGCCGCGCAGGAGGGCCGCGTTGCCCGACTTGAGGCACAGGGCGGCGGCGTCCACGGTGACGTTCGGGCGGCTCTCGTAGATGATTCCGATGACGCCGATGGGGACGCGGGTCTTGGTGATCTGCAGGCCGTTGGGGCGGCGCCCGCCCGACAGGACCGCGCCGATGGGGTCCGGCAGCGCCGCGACCTGGGCCAGCCCGTCCCGCATCTGTGCGATCCGTTCGGGGGTGAGCGTCAGGCGCTCGATCATGGCGTCGCTGAGGCCGCGCTCCCGCGCGGCGGCGGTGTCGCGCTCGTTCGCGTCCAGAATCCGTTCCGTGCCGGATGCGAGCGAGCGCGACATGGCGGCGAGCGCGGCGTTCTTGGCCGCCGTCCCGGCCGTCGCCAGGGTCTGCGCGGCGGCTTTGGCGGCGCGTCCCTTGTCTTCGACTTCTTCGATGGCTGAGGCGCTCATGGGTTGATTGTAGCCGACGGGGCGGCTGATGTCAAGAGAACGCGGGCGCCGGAAAGCGGCCCGGCCTTCCAGAAGCCGGGCAGACCGGGGTTCGTTTTCGCAAAAAAGAGGGTCGCCCATTTTGTGCCGCTTTCTGCCGGTCCGTTTCGGCGATGATTGTCACCCGCTGGGGGAGTTCGTTTTCGCAAATTTTGTTTACGACACGATTCCGCCCTGCTGGGGCGTGGGATTGAAGCCAGTTCGTTTTCGCAAATTTCGCTTGTCCGACACTCCAGCCCAATCCTGGCGCATTGTCTATGTGATAGAGGCATTTGCCCGTTGCCACTTACGCCCGCAAAGAACATCTGTCTACATCATTCTCGTGAAGTCATGGTACTCTATCGGAGGGGTGTTTGTCAATGGACCTTTTGCGTAAGTCCCCCCAGGGACTGAAGTCCTGGGCTGCCAAAGAGAAGACTGCCCGAGGGTAAGGGCGAAGAAAGACCGCTGTGGCATCAGCGCCGTTGTCCTCGTGCAATCAGCCCTGGGTAGCACAAGGGTTCAGCCCTGAGACCCACGCAAGAGGTCTCATGAGGGAAAACTCTCTCGGAGAAGACGTGTGTCTTCTGCCGCTGTCGTGGGAGTTTTGGGTGGCTGAGGCGAGGAGGGGATACCACACTGCGGGGCGCTGTTGACAGGGCGACGGCGATGGGCTGCGTACCGGACGCTGCCGGGGCCAGCGTGAGGGCGCTGTCGGCGGGCGCGAGGGCGAAGTCGGGGGCCGGGACGGTCAGGGTGACGAGGGAGGTGCGGGCCAGGCAGCCCCCCGCGCCCGTGCCGGCCAGGCGGTAGCGGACTGGACGGGTGCCGGCGGCCCCGGCCAGG